>DATGHJ010000513.1:0-14477 GCA_035308085.1 Trinickia sp.
GAGCCGCGCAACTATTGGAGTCGAAGCAGAGTGAGCAACGTGAAACGCTATTGGATCTGCGCTGCGCTCGCTGCGGCGATGTTGTCCGGCTGCGCCGATGTGAACACCGATGTGCGCGCGTCGAATGGGCCGGCCGGGTTCGGCGACGAGCGGACGTACGAGCTGGTGCGCTCGCCGTCGCAGGGGGAGAATCCGCTGCAAGCGCAATACGAAGCGCTCGTGCGCGATGAACTGGCGCAACGTGGATTCGTGGATGGCCAACCGTCCGACGGACACGCGCCGAGCTCCGCCGTGCCGGCCGTCGCTGGACGAGGCGACGCTTCAGCGCCGGCCGCGAGCCACTCGCGCTATCTCGTGTCGCTCGCCTACGACACGCATCCCGCCGCGGTGCGCGCCGCGAGCGGCTGCGCCACCGCCGGTTGCGGCGAGCCGTCATCGGCCGGTTTTTCGTGGCCTGGGATGCGCCCATTCGTCCATTCGCTGACCTTGCGCTTCTTTGAGCGGACGACCGGCCGCGAAATCTATCGCGTGACGGTATCGAGCCGCGATCATGACGCCGACCCGCTTCACGCCGGCCCGTATCTGGTCAAGAGCGCGTTCGCCCAATTTCCGTTCGCCGATCACGAGGCCTGGCGCGTGACGCTGCATCCGGGCGAGGCGGGCGCGACGCCCGGCATCGTGTCCGTCAAACCGGTCGAGCGGTGAATCGCGCGGGGTCGGCAAACGTCACCGACTGTCGTCAACAAACATCATTTACATTTCTTTCAGCCCGGCTCGACGTTCATTTACTGTTCCTTATTGCATAATGCTGCCGGTACGCGACGGGCGTCTAAAAGCGCCCGTCATCTCATTATTGGCCGTGAATTGCGGCCTTCTTGCTCTATCTGTTCGACATGCCGTCCTGCCTTGCCCGGTTTGCCGCGTCCGCGACGCGGCGCACGCGCTCAAGCTATCTGGTGACCCCCGCGCGTGCTCTACGCTTACCGGTCCGGGCTTAAGCGCATGACACCGCGTTTCTCTCTTCCTTTTCGCCTGCGTTTGCCGCAATCGCGCAACGGCCAGATCGCGCTTTCGCTCGCCGTCGTCTATCTCGTTTGGGGATCGACCTATCTCGCGGTGCACGTTGCGCTCGAATCGTTTCCGCCGCTTCTGCTCTCCGGGCTGCGCAATCTGTTTGCCGGCATCGGCCTCTTCGTGCTGGCGGTGCGGCGCAAGCCCGCCATGCCGACGCTGCTCGAAGTGCGCAACGCCGGGATCGTCGGCACGATGCTCGTCGGGCTGTCGAGCGGGTTGCTCGCGCTCGGCATGCGCAGCGTCGGCACCGGGACCGCGGCGGTCATGGTCGCGACCGTGCCGCTGTTCGCAACGGTGATCGCGGCCGTCGCCGGACGACAGATCGCCAAAGGCGAGTGGGTGGCGGTCGGCCTCGGGCTTTTCGGGATCGTCGTCCTCAACCACGGCGACGCATCGCCGAGCTCGACGCTCGGCACCATCGTGATTCTCGGCGGCGCGCTCTTCTGGGCGGGCGGCGCGCATCTGGCGGGACGCCTCAAGCTGCCGTCCGACCTGCTTCTGTCGACGGCGCTGCAGATCGGCCTAGGCGGCGCAAGCTCGACGATCGTCGCGTGGGTGGTGGGCGAGCGGTTGCTCTCGATCGACTTCTGGCCGGTCGTCTCGTTTCTCTACCTGATGCTGGTTGGCACGATGCTGGCGTATATCGCGTACGGATTCCTGATCCGGCACACGAGCCCGATCATCGCGAGTAGCTGCATGTACGTGAATCCGGTCGTCGCGGTCGCGCTCGGCGCGCTGATCCTCGGCGAACCTGTCACGCGCTGGACCGTGATCGCGACCGGCGTGATTCTCGCGAGTGTCGCGCTGTCGTTCTGGTTCGACCGGCGCAAGGCCTAAGATGCGGTGATGGCCGCCGTCACGGCGGGCCGGGGAACACCGATGGGCGATGCCGGCAAGCGGCGGGAAACGAGCGGAAAGAGCGCTACGCCTAAGCGGCGCGTGCGTCTTCACCTCTATCTGTATCTGACGGGCGTCGTGGTCCTGGTAGCGGGCTTCGCCGGCGCGGCCGCGGTCTATCTGAGCGCGCCGGATGATCAGGGCGGCGACCTCGGCGCAGGGTTCGAGGACTACAAAGCGAGCGCCTTCAAATACGATCGTCTTGGCGGCAGAGTGTTCGTCGTCATGGTCGAGATCGTGCAATGGCTTGGCGGCTTGTGGCACGGAAAGCAGTTGGCCGAGACGCTGGCTTTTCTCTCCATTGGCATCGCGCTCGTCTGCTTCGTCGTGGCTCATCGTCTTGCGTTTCGTGCACCGGGCGACGACACGGACGACCACTAGGCCTCGATCACGATGCCTTCGCGTTCGAACACGCGGCGCTAACGCCGCCGTTGCTTCGCATAGTTCATGACGCTCGCCATCGTTGATTTGAGGCGGCGAGGCTTCGTTACCGAGCGCTGCCGCCACGTGTAACGCATGAGTTTTGCGGATAACTTTGTTGCACTTCTGTAACTCAAGAACGGCGGCGGCCAGCTACATTGAAGCCATCCAATCACCGATGTGACGGAGGCTGAAATGAAAAGCAAACTGTTGGCCGCGTTGGGATTCGGGGCCCTCGTGCTCGGCGCATCGCAAGCCGCGATGGCAGGCGGCGTGTCGTTCGGCGTGAACATCGGCGTGCCGGTTGCGCCGGTCTACGTGGCGCCGGCGCCTGTTTATGCACCGCCCCCGCCGCCGGTCGTCGCTTATGCGCCGCCGCCCGTCACGCCGGTAGCCGTCGTGGCGCCCGCGATCGTGATCGGCTGGCACGGCGAGCGCTATTGGGACGGACACCGTTGGTACGGCCGGCGCGAGTGGTACGGGCGTCATCACTGGTAAGCCCCCAAAGCGCAAGCCGGTGCCGGTCAGGGAGGCAGGCACCGGAAAGCCGTTGACGCGCTTCCTAGAAGCTTTGCCGCGCGGCGACCGGCTCGCGCCGCGAGTGCATCCATGCGGCTAGCGCGGCGAACAGGAAGCCCGCAATACACACGCCGATCCACCCGAAAGTGCGCCACGCGACGGCGCCCACCGCCGAGCCGGTCGCGCCGCCGACGAAGTAGCACACCATGTACACGGTATTCACGCGGCTGCGCGCTTCGGGCTTGAGCGCATAGATGCGCGACTGATTCGAGATCTGCGCGGCCTGCACGCCGATGTCGAGGACGATCACGCCGGCGACCAGTCCCGCGATGCTCGCGCCGGACAATCCGAAGATCACGAACGCAACGGCCACGAGCCCGATCGACAGCGAGATGATCGCGTGCGGTCCACGCTTGTCGGCGAAGCGCCCGGCGAGAGGCGCCGCCATCGCGCCCGCCGCGCCGACGATGCCGAACAGGCCCGCTGCCTGCGGCCCCAGATGAAACGGTGCGCCCGCAAGCAGCAACGTCAGCACCGACCAGAAGAGGCTGAATGCCGCAAAGATCGCCGCGCCCGTGAACGACGCGGCGCGCAGGCCGTGCAATTCGACGACGAGGTGCCACATCGAGCCGAGCAGCTTGCCGTAGGGTAGTGTCGACGTCGGTTTGCTGCTCGGCAGGCGCATGAGCACGACCACCGCGAGCACGATCAACGCCGCCACCGACGTGCCGAACACCGCGCGCCAGCCGAAGTATTGCGCGACGAAGCCCGCTGCCGTTCGCGCGAGCAGAATGCCGAGCAACAGGCCGCTCATCACCGTGCCGACCGCATGCCCGCGTTGTGATGTCGGTGCGAGCTCGGCGGCGAACGGCACGGCCTGTTGAGCGATCGTCGACAGCACGCCGATCGCGAGGCTCGCGGCGGCCAGCACGGCGAGCGACGGCGCTGCGGCCGCGGCGATCAATGCAAGCGACAGACCCGCGATTTGCAGCAGGATGATGAGCCGCCGGTCGAAGCGATCGCCTAGCGGCGCGAGAAAGAACATCCCGGCCGCGTAGCCGAGCTGCGTCGAAGCCGGCACCGCGCCGATCCACGACGCGCTTGCCGGAAACGACGTGCGCAGCGCGTCGAGCAGCGGCTGGTTGTAGTAGATGTTGGCGACCGAGACGCCCGCGATCGTGGCGAGCAACAGCAGCACGCCGCGCGAATAGTGGATCGAGGCGTCGGAGTGGGTGGGATCGGCGGCGGACATAAGCGAAGCGAGCGAGTGGGGCGCCGCGCAATGGCACGACAAAAATCGTGCGGCAACGACACTGAGCAAGCGATCATACCGGAGCTTTTTCGAGTCTGCCGGGCACCCGCCGGCTGCCTCTCAACGCCCTTTCACGCTCCGGCGGGCCTCGTTCGCGCCCTTCGTTCAGTCGATCAGCGCGCCCGTCGGCTCGTAGAACGGATACGGCCCATCGGCTTCGTCGACGTAGGCGTGATGTGTGACGAACCCCGTCGCCGCGTCGTAGCGATGCAGCGCGAATGCGGGCGGCTCCATGCGGAATGCGGACGGCGCGTCATCGCGCAAATCGAGCGCCACCTGATGGGCGGGGGAGGGGATGGCAGCGGCGATCGTCCCGGCGAAGCGCGTGAACATCGCCCGGTGCACGTGCCCGCACAGCACGCGTTCGACGTTCGGATGGCGGCTCACGATCGCGGCGAGCTTGTCGGCGGCGGCGCTGTCGAGACGCAGTCGGTCCATATGGCCGATGCCCGATACGAACGGCGGATGGTGGAGTGCGACGATGACCGGCTTGCCCCGCGCGGCGTCGAGTTGTTGCGAGAGCCACGCGAGCCGCGCGTCGCACAGGTCGCCGGCGCTTTGACGCGGCACCTGCGAATCGAGCGCGATCACGCGCAGCGCGCCGATATCGATCGCGTACTGCACGAACTCGCCGCCTTCGCGCAACTCGGCGCGCTCGGCGAACACCTCGCGCAGCGCCGCGCGATCATCGTGATTGCCGATAAGCAGGTAATACGGGATCCGCAGCGCATCGAGCAGCGACTTCAGATGAACGTACTCCTCGGCGGTGCCGCGATCCACGAGGTCGCCGGTCACGAGCACCGCGTCGGGACGCGGCTCGAGCGCGTTGAGACGCGCGACGCAGCGCGCGAGACAGGCCGCTGTATCGACGCGCTGATAAGCGAGCGCGCCGGGTCGTTTGATGTGCAGATCGCTGATTTGAGCAAGCAGCATGTGGGGGTTCTCTCGGAGTGTTTGTTGTGATGATACGGTGTGCTACGCAAGCGCGATCAACCCTTCAGGCGCGATGGAAATCCCGACCGCCGTGCCGCGCGCGAGTTCGACGCGGCCCGCGACATCGATGAAGAGCGCATCGGGCGCCGCGCCGCCGATCGTGAGCCGCGTGCGCTCGCCGAGAAACGACACGGCTTCGATCGTACCGCGCAACTGCGCGCTGGCTGGGTCGGCGAGATGCGCGTCTTCAGGGCGGAAGAACAGCTCGGGTGCCTGCGTCGCGCGAATGCCCCGATCGAGCACGATGCTGCCGCCCGTCGTCTCGAACGCGCCGTCTCGCCATTGTCCTGCAAGCCGGTTGATCGTGCCGACGAACTGCGCGACGGTCCGGTTCGCGGGCCGGAAGTAAATGTCGCGGGGTGTGCCGATCTGCTCGATGCGGCCCGCGCTCATCACGACGATGCGGTCGCCGAGTTCCATCGCTTCGGCTTGATCGTGCGTCACGTAAATCGTCGTCACGCCGAGGCCGCGCAAGAGCGTGTTCATCTCGCTTCGCAACGTGTCGCGCAGGCGCGCGTCGAGTGCGGTGAGCGGCTCGTCGAGCAGGAGCACGCGCGGCTGCAGCGCGAGCGCGCGAGCCAGCGCCACGCGTTGTCGTTGACCGCCCGAGAGCTGGTCGACCGGTTTGTCGGCGTGCGCATCGAGCCGCATCATCGCGAGCAGCTCGTCGACGCGCTGGCGCGCGACGGCCACCTCGGTCTTGTTGATCTTCAGGCCGTAGCCGATGTTGCCGCGCACGGTCAGGTTCGGAAATAGCGCGTAGCTCTGGAACACCATGCCGACTTGCCGGCGCTCGATCGGCAAGCGCGTCACGTCGTCGTCGCCGAAGCGCACCTGGCCGCCGACGTCGGGTGTTTCGAGGCCGGCGACGATGCGCAGCGTCGTCGTCTTGCCGCAGCCGGAGGGCCCGAGCAGCACGAGCGTTTCGCCGGCGCCGATCGCGAGATCGAGCGGCTCGAGCACGCGCGTGCCGCGAAAGGTCTTCGCGCAATGCGTGAGCGTGATGGGAACGGGAGCGAGTTTCATCGTGGTCGGGTGGTTCGAATTCGATCGAAGGAATCAGGAAGCGCTTGGCGTCTTGCGTTGTCTGCGAGGCTTGTTACCCAAGCCGCGCTGACCCGTCGCATCCACGCCGAGCCATTGCATCGCGACGAGCAGCGGCATCGTCATGATAAAAAAGACGATCGTGTACGCGCTGCCGACTTCGATGCGCAGCGACGCGTAGGTATCGGCGAGGCCGACGGGCAGCGTCTTCGTATCGGGGGTATGCAGCATCCACGTCAGGTTGAATTCGCCGATCGAGAGTGTGAGCACGGCGAGCGCGCCCGCGACGATACCGGGCCGCACGTTCGGCACCACGATCGTCGTGAAGCGTTGCCAGAAGGTCGCGCCGAGGCTCGCCGCGCCTTCTTCGAGCGTGCGCAGATCGGTGCTCGCGGCCACGGCGGCCACGGCGCGCACCATGAACGGCAGCGTGAACACCACATGGCCGACGACGATGAACGCCGCGCTCGTCCGAAACGCGGTAATGCCGCCATAGAGCACGAGCAGCGCGAGCGCCGACGCGAGACCCGGCAGCGCGATCGGCAGCACAAGCAGCTCTTCGACGATACGCGACGCGCGCGTCTTGCTGCGCGCGAGCACGTATCCGGCGGGCACGCCGATGATGAGCGTAATGATCAAGGTGGCCGCCGCGATCTCGAGCGATAGGAACACTGAGTCGTGATACTGCGTCCACACTTGTTCGAGCCACTGCAGCGTGAGTCCGCTCGACACGCCGCGGAAGTAGTTCACGGTAAGGCCCGCGAGGATCGACATCACGACCGGCACGATCAGGAACGCGCAGATCAGGAGCGTGACGGCCCATTGGCCGGCCGCGAGAAGATGGCGCAGCGAGAAGCCGTCTTTGACGCGCAGCATCGCGCGGCGCATGGCGGAGGCTTCGGTGCGGGTTTCCAGCATGGTGCTCATCGATGCCTCGCCCTCAAGCAGTGGCCGCAACTGCGGAACCCGTCACATTGCGTGCAACGGCAAGCACGAGCCAAGTCACCACACCGAGCACGATCGTCAACCCCGCCGCCGTCACCATGTTCGCGTTCAGCGTGAACTCGGTGTAGATCGTCATCGGCAACACGTCGATATCGGTCGCGAGCGTGAACGCGGTGCCGAACGCGCCCATCGCCGTCGCGAAGCACACGGCGCCCGCCGCGATGAGGCCAGGGGAGAGCGCGGGCAGCACGATGTCGCGCATGATCTGCCACGGCGACGCGCCGAGCGAGCGCGCGGCTTCCTCGAGCGAGCGGTCGAGCTTCGTCGCGGACGCCATCACGGTCACGATCACGCGCGGAATCGAGAAATACAGGTAGCCGAAGAAGAGGCCGGTCATCGAATAGGCGAACACCCACTTGTCGCCGGTGAGCCGCAGCGACAGCGCGCCGATCAGCCCTTGCCGCCCCGCGAGCATGATCACCATGAAGCCGACCACGACGCCCGGAAACGCGAGCGGAAACGTGAGCAGCGCGAGCAGCGTGCGCTTGCCGAAGAATTCGCGGCGCGCGAGCAGGAGGCCCGAAATGACGGAGAGCGCCAGCGTGGCGAGCGTCACCGCGGCGGACAACACGACCGTCGCGCCGAGGCTCCTCATGTAGCGCCCGTTGGCGAGCAGCGCGCGGTAGGTGTCGAACGCATGACCGTCGGCGCTCACTTGGACGAGCATGCCCATCGGCAGCAGCCAGAATGCCGCGAAGACGGCCAGCGCCGGCGCGATCAGCGCGATGCGCCAGCGTAGCGGAAACGTGATGTCGTGCATGGGAAAGGACGCTTCAAAGGGCGGCGGCGGGGCGGCCTGTTGGTTCACACGCAGCGCCCTGGATCACCGCTGCGATCAATGCATGATCTGCAGATACTGTTCGCCGAAGGCCTGCTGCTTCTCGGCCATTTTCTCGAAGTCGACGGGCTTGGCGCGCGCGTAGTCGCTCGCGGGAAGGAACTTCGAGGCGGCGTCCGCGCTCATCTGGTTCGCGCGCACGGGCCTCAGATACGCATTCGCCCACAGCTTCTGCCCCTCGTCGGAGAGCACGAAGTCGAGCACCTTTTTGCCGTTCGCTTCGTGCGGCGCACCTTTCACGAGACTCATCACGTACGGCACCGAGATCGTGCCTTCCTTCGGAATCACGAATTCGACGTTCGCGTGATCCTTGTACTTCGCGCGGTACGCATCGAAATCGTAGTCCAGCAGAATCGGAATTTCACCGGACAACACGCGCGCGTAGGCAGTCTGCTTCGGCACGATCGGCGCATTCGCTTTCAGCTGATGAAACCAGTTGAGGCCCGGCTCGAAATTGTCCATCGAGCCGCCGAGCGCGAGGTTCACCGCCACTGCGCCCGCATAGCCGACGAATGCGCTCGACGGATCGAGATAGCCGATCATCCCCTTGTACTCGGGCTTGAGCAGATCGGCCCACGAACGCGGCACGGGCTTGCCTTCAAGGGCGTCCTTGTTGACGAAGAAGCCGAGCGTGCCGGAGTGGATCGCGAACCAGTAGCCTTGCGGGTCCTTCATGTTCGCGGGGATGTCGTTCCAGTGCGCGGGCTTGTACGGCTGGATCACGCCCTTGTCCTTCGCCTGAAACGCCGACGACACGCCGAGATACACCACGTCCGCCACCGGGCTCTTTTGCTCCGCCATCAGCTGCGCGATCGCCTGGCCCGAGTTTTTGTTGTCGAACGGAACGCGGATGCCGGTCTTCTGCTGGATCGCCTGGATCTGGCTCGCCCAGTCGGCCCATTCGGGCGGACAGTTGTAGCAGATCGCGGTTTCGTCGGCGTGCGCGGGCTGCGGCGCGGCGAAGAGCGCGATGCCGGCGGCGGGCACGGCCGCGGCGACTAGCGCGGCGGCGCCCGCCTTGGCGAACAGACGGCGCAGCGGCGCGCGAACGGAAAATGAACGACGTATCACAGCGGGTCTCCTTGCGGGCGTTGGGAAGGGGCTTATGGGGCTTATGGGGTGCTGCGGGTGATTCCGACGGAGCGATGCCGATCTCGCGGTTCGATGCGAGTGCCAATGTGGCTGGCTTGCATGGCGAGCGGCGGCGAGCGGCGCACGGCTCAGCGCTGACCGACGGTGTCCGAGATCGCGCAGATCGTCTCGCCCGCGCGCAGCGTATGCGGCAGCGTCAGCGAGAGCGATTCGCCAGTGTCGGTGCCTTCGATGCGGTTCATGAGCCGTTGCCACGCCGCGCAGCCGATTTCGCGGTTCGGCGTGCACAGGCTCGCGAGCGGCGGCGACAGCAGCTCGCCGACCGCGAGGCCGTCGAAGCCCAGAATCGACATGTGTTCCGGCGCCGAGTACGACGCACGGCGCAGCCCGCGCATGACGACCATCGCGAGCAGGTCGTTGCTGCAGAAGAGCGCGGTGGGGCGGTTGGCGCCCGTCGTCAGGTGCGCGAGCACCGACGGCGCGAGTTCGTCGGCATTGAAATCGACTTCGAGCGCGGGGGCGGGTGTGAGGCCGGCTTGCTGCATCGCCTGCGAATAGCCGACGTAGCGCAGCCGAGCGCGGTCCGACTCGGCGAGCGTGCCGGCCAGCATCAGGATGCGCCGGTGGCCGTGAGCGATCAGCGTGCGCACGCCTTCGTAAGCGGCGAGCCGGTTGTCGACGGATACCGCCGGACGGCGCACCGTGTCGTTGTGCATCAGCACGTAGCGGGGGCCCGCGTGGTCGAGCTCGTCGAGGAGCGGGTGCGTGTCGGCATCGGCGACGGTCAGGATGAGGCCCTCGACTCGTTGCGCGCGCAACGTTTCGATCGCATGGCGCTCGCGGTCGGCGTCGTATTGCGTCGTCATCAGCATGAGACGGTAGCCGTGCGTCGACGCCAATTCGTCGATGCCTTGCAGGCATTCGGCGAATACGGGGTTGGCGAGCGTCGGGAGCACCACGCCGATCAAGCGTGTGCGGTCGCTGCGCAACTGGCGGCCGAGCGGGTTGGGGATGAACTGAAGCGCGTCGATCGCCTCGCGGATCTTTTCGAGCGTGACGCGATTCACGGAATGGGGAGCGTTGATCGCGCGCGAAACGGTGGCGATCGAAAAGCCGGCATAGGCGGCAACATCCTTGATAGTGTGTTTCATCCTGGTCGTGCGCTGATGTAAACGTTTTCGTTTAGGGGAATTATCTGGGAATAATATGTCCCTCACATGACGGTTTTGCGCACGGTTGGTGCATCGGCGGGAATGACGGTTGGCCGGTTCGCGTCCGGTCCCGGGCACCAGGACGTCGCCGCGGCTGCTATTCGTGCGACGCGCCGCACTCGCGGGGCGCCACTGCGGCTCGAGCACCTCTATCGTTCGTGCTGTGACGCCGGGACGTCGTCCACCAAACCGCCGCGGCGACTGCTGAAACGGCGACGACCACCCCGAGCGCCACGTTCATCGCGGCCTGGAACGCGTGCAGCGACGAGATGAAGGTGCCGAAGATCGCTACGCCGAGCGCCGCGCCGCTCTGGCGCGCGGAATTCAGCACGGCCGCCGCGACGCCCGCGCGGCTTTTCTCTACCGTGCCGAGCGCCGGCGAGGTCGCTGCCGGCGAAATAAAGCCCGAGGCGAGGCCAATCGCGAGCATCGGCGCGATCGCCATCCAGTAGGGCGACCGGGCTGTCGACAGCGTCATGCCGAGTGCGCCCGCCGCGTACAGCCCGAACGCCGCGCACATCGACCCGCGCTCGCCGAACCCCTTGACGAGGCGGCTTGAACCGAGCCCGCCGAGCGCGACCATGACGGTCATCGGCAGGAACGCGAGCCCGGCATCGAGCGGTGAATCGCCGCGCTCCTGTTGGAAGAAGAGGCTGAACGTGAAGAGCATCCCGTAGAACACGAACGCGGACGCCATCGACACGATGGTCGAGCCGCTGAACAAGGCGCTGCGGAAGAAATGGAGCGGCAGCATCGGATTGCGCCCGCGCGCCTCGATGACGATGAACGCGGTCCATGCGAGCACGCACACGACGATCCCCGCCAGAATCACGGCCGAGGTCCAGCCCAGCACGGCGCCCTCGATCAGCACGGCGATCAGCGTGCCGAGCGCGGCGATCGCCGCGGCCTGACCGGGCCAGTCGAAGTGCCGGCGCATCAAAGCCGCGTCACGCTCGACCGACAACGTCAGCCCAATGCCGGCGAGCCCGATCGGCACGTTCACGAAGAAGATGCTGCGCCAGCCGAGCCAATGGATCAGCAGCCCTCCGATCAGCGGCCCTGCCGCCATCGCGACGCCGCCGCATCCCATCCACAGGCTCACCGCCGCCGCGCGCCGGGCCGGCTCGGGGTACGCATGGTTGATGAGCGCGAGCGAGCAGGGCACGAGCATCGCGCTGCCGATGCCCTGCAACGCGCGCGCAAGCGTCAGCGCCGCGAGCTTCGGCGCCACGCCGCACAACGCCGAAGCGAGCGCGAACACGGCCAGGCCCGCGAGATAGACGTTGCGCGAACCGAGCCGGTCGCCGAGCGTGCCGCCGGTCAGCAAGAGGCTCGCGAAAGTCAGCGTGTACGCGTTGACGACCCATTGCAGGCCGGCCACGTCGCTGCCTAATGTGTGGCCGATCGCTTTCAGGGCGACATTGACGATCGACGCATCGAGCAACACGATCATGTAGCTCACGCTCGTCGCCGCGAGTACGCAGCGGGCAGTGCGATTCGACGCGCCGCCGCTCATGTTTGCGCCGCTTGTCGTGTGGCCGCGGCCATGAGCGACTTGAAGCCGACCCATCCCCAGTACACGCGATGATGGGCGATGAAGCCACCGGCGAGATCCATGACTTCGACGAGATCGACCTGGTCGCCTGCGGGCGTCTGCCGCGGGTACTCCCAAACCAACTGCTTGCCGTTGGCGAAGAAGACGCCCGTGCGATACCAGCGCCCGAGGTTGCTCGGAAGCTGGCGCAGGCCTGCCGCGAAGAATTCGCGGATATCCCGCCTGCCCACGAGAATGCCGTCGCCGCGCTCGGGCAGCGTCGCCACGATCAGCGGCGTTTCGAGGATCGCGTTCTCCGCGTAGAGCGACACGAGTCCGTCGAGATCGCGATTCGTGACCGATCGGTGCCACGCCTCGTAGATGTGGAGGATTTCGGAGTCCGTGCTGGTTGTCATCGAAGTTGTCCTTTCGGGTGAGTTCGATGGTGAGCGTAGCAGCCGCTATGGCAGGATGTTTCGACGCGGATCGAAGCGTCGGGGCAGGGGCGTTGCGTTGCTGTGCTGAGAAAAGCGGGGCGGTATGTCTTTGCGCGGGTCTCGGGGGCGCAGTTGGTGCATCGTCGGCGCGATGGTAGAATCGCGTCCGCCCTGCCCGGGTGATGAAATTGGTAAACATAGCGGACTTAAAAAATTGAGTGCCCGAGCCGGAAACGGCCGGTGCAGAACCCTTCAAATTCGGTGAAACCCCTGGCTCGCCACGCGCTCGCGAATCGTTCGCGAGAGCCCTTGCAGCCGAGGCAACGCCGAGCCAAGCCCGATACCGGCCGCAACGGCCGCTTCTGGAAGGTGTAGAGACTAGACGGGGGGCGCCTACCGCTCGCCGCACGAAAAGCTCGTGTGGGATGCCACGGCGAAGGCATAGTCCAGCGCACGAACGGCGATAGGCAGATCGCCGGCTTCGAAAGATTCAGTGTGATGAAAATCCGCCGCTTAACGGCTTGCCGGTTCGAGTCCGGTCCCGGGCACCATCCAATGTTCCGATGAAATCTCGTGTATTCCAGGAACTCCTAGCTAAGCAGGGGTTTTCTGGTTTTTTATTCCAAGATGATCGGAGCTTGTCTGCCAACAGCCGGTGGTTTTTGGTGGTATGCGCGTCAATCTTTGCGATCTCGATCGGGAGATACCACCATGCCGCTCACCGAAAAGCAAGTCAGGAACGCCCGATACAATCCGGACGGCACGGGTCCGCTTGTCTGACGGCGGACGTATGTATCTGAAGATCGATAAGTCAGGCGCGAAATACTGGCGGATGAACTACCGATTCGCCGGGAAGGATAAGACACTTGCACTCGGGGTGTACCCTGATGTGTCGCTGGCGGCGGCGCGAAAGAAGCGCGACCGCGTGCGGGAGAAGCTGGCGGCCGGAATTGACCCAGGCGAAGCGAAACGGGTGGAAAAGCGCGCGATGCGTCTTGCCGCAGCCAATTCGTTTGAGGTGGTTGCGCATGAATGGATGAATGAGCGCAAGACCTATGTGCAAATTGGTCAGTATGAGAAAACGCTGGCACGGTTCAAGAGCGACGTGTTCCCCTGGCTAGGTAGACGCCCCATCGCTGAAATCGACGCGCCCGAGATTCTGAGTGTCCTGAAACGCATTGACGGTCGTGGTGCACGCTTTACGGCTCACCGTGTACGCAGCGAGATTAGTCGCATATTTCGCTTCGCCATCAAGGAAGGGCACTGCAAGGCCGACCCGACGCGTGACCTTATCGATGCGATTCCACCAGCCCAATCCACGCACTTTGCCGCGATCACCGAGCCTGTTAAGGTTGGGGAAATGCTTCGGGCTTTCGACGGTTTCTCCGGCACCTTTGCCGTCCTTTGTGCGCTCAAGTTGGCCCCGATGCTCTTTGTGCGGCCTGGTGAACTGCGGCAGGCCAAGTGGTCGCAGTTCGATCTGGATAAAGAAGAGTGGCGCTATCTCGTCACCAAGACAAAGACCGAGCACCTTGTGCCGCTCGCGACACAAGCAGTGGCAATCCTGCGAGAACTGCAAGCTCTAACCGGCGACCGCTCTTATGTGTTCCCTGGGGCGCGCGATCGGAACCGCCCCATGAGTGACGCCGCGATAAATGCCGCGCTGCGGCGACTAGGCTACGACACCCGTACCGAGATGACCGGCCACGGATTCCGGGCGATGGCGCGTACCATCCTGCATGAGGAACTTGAGCAGAAGCCGGAAGTGATTGAACATCAGCTTGCGCATACGGTGCCAGACAACCTTGGTGCGGCGTACAACCGAACGAAGTTCATCAAAGAGCGGCGCGCGATGATGCAGAAGTGGGCCGACTATCTAGAAAGGCTCAAGGTGGGAGCGGATGTCATTCCTATTGGGACCCCAGTATTTTAATTTTATGCAAACGATCGCGAAGCTAACCCTTGGAAGGGTATCGCACGCCAAGCAGCGATAAGGGTTAACGCCCTGGTTACTGTTGCGTGATGACGCGTATATTCCGTCCATTGTATGCAAACGGTTGCACAGTAGACAAATCGTGCCCCATTTGACCATTCCAGTAGG
>DATGHJ010000514.1:0-2264 GCA_035308085.1 Trinickia sp.
GCGCGCATCGTCCAGTCGCCGCTGATCCGCAACGACGCGCTGATTGAGCAGGCACGCGCTTTTCTAGACGGCAGCAACGCGACACAGCGTCTCTACGAGCGCGCAAAAGCGGCCATGCAAAAGGAAGCGCCCGACGCGTTCACGCTGCTTCGCGCGGTAAGCCCGCAAGCGGGGACGGTGTTCACGCGCGCAAGCAACGCACCGCTGTCGCGTGGTGTTCCGGGGCTCTTCACCTTCGACGGCTATCGCAACTTGTTCGACAAGCGTTTGCCCGAATTCGTGCAGGCGGCGCGCGCCGACGACGCGTGGGTCATGGGCCGTCAATATCTCGACGGCGGGTCGGAAAAAACGACAGGCAAGCGAAGCGATGAGCCTCGTACCGACGATCCACTGACTGAAGCAATCCGCAAGCAATACCTGACCGAATACGCCCAGCGTTGGGAGGCCTTTCTAGCCGACATTCGAACCATCAAGGGCACCAGCCTCGAATTCAGCCTAAAAGTGCTGCGCGACTTCGCCGCTCCCGATTCGCCGCTTACACGCCTGGCGCGCGCAGCAGTTCGCGAAACCACGCTGACCCGGTCCGTTGCAGCGCCCGACGACAAATCCAGCAACGCTCTCGGTGAGCAAACCGGCGCCCCCCGGCCGCCCTCTATTCGCCCGGCGGAGCGAATCGAACGCGAACTCGTCGACAGCCGTTTCGCCGCGCTGCGCGAAGTCGTGACCGGCAGCGCCGACGCGCCAGGCACCATGCAATCCGCGACCGCGCAGCCAAACCAAACCGGCCTCGACGGCATCGCGAACCTGCTGAACGACTACTACACCGCGTTGACGGTCGCCGACAACGCGCTCGTCAACAACAGCATGCCGCCCGCGAGCGACACCGCGGCCAAGCTGAAGATGACGGCCAACGCCATGCCCGCGCCGTTTCGTGCGGTGCTGCTCGACCTCGCAGTACAGGGCTCGCTCGAGATCAATCGCGGCATCGGCCAATTGCTGTCGCGGCGGATGGAGGCGGTGATCGGCGATACGTGCCGGCTGGTGGTCGAGGGCAACTACCCGTTTGTAGCGGACAGCAAGCGCGAGATCGGCAACGCCGACTTCACGCGCCTTTTCGCGCAAGGCGGCGTCATCGACGACTTCTTCACGACGACGTTGGCGCCATTCGTTGATGAGTCAGCACGGCCGTGGCGCTACAAAACGCTGCCGGGCGCGACCGAGCCGGTGCGGGGGCCCGATCTCGAACCGTTCCAGCATGCCAAGGCGATCCGCGATGTGTTCTTCGCCGATGCCAGCCAGAAGCAGCAGACGTGGAAGGCGGAGATCCGCGTGCCTGAGCTCGATCCGAACGTGACGAGCCTCGTGATCGACATCGACGGGCAAACGCTGCTTTATCAGCATGGCCCGGTTGTGCCGGTAATGGTGAGCTGGCCCGGGCCGCGAGGCGGTGTGCATGCGGTGATCTCAGCGAGTCCGCGCATCCAGCCGGAAACCTCGGCCATCGAGGTGAACGGCCCCTGGGCGTTGATGCGGCTCCTGCGCAAAGGGCGCATTGTCGATTCCGCCACGCCTGGACGCACCCGTGTCGCCTTCGACTTCGACGGGCGCGCAGCAGTGCTCGATATCGCGAGCGCAGGAAGCGTCGCCAATCCGTTGACGAGCGACGTGCTGACGAGCTTCAAGTGTCCGCGCGCGATGCCGACGTTCAGCTTGATCGACACCGGGCCGCCGCCGGGATTGCCGCCCGGGTTGCCGGGAGGAGGCGCTTAGCTAGCCCGGCAGCGGCGCTACTCGTTGAACAGCGTCCAGGGCTGGTGCGGGCGGCTCACCAGATAGCCTTCCTGCCAGTTCCATTGCGGATGGATGCGCAGGAATTCATCGGCATCGAACGGGGCGCCGTCGGCGCGTCCGAAGCGCGCGCAAAGACCGAGCTTGCTGGCGAGCGCCGCCGTCGTGACCTTGCCGTCGATCGAGCCGCCCGGAAAATACGGCACGTTCCAGACCGCGTTCGGATCGCTCGCGTATTCCATCGGGTCGGTGTCGTAGTGCGCGCAGATCGTGCGCGAGCACGGGTTGATCCGCATGAGGTAGACGTCGAACGTATCGGCGAGCATCGCCTGGCCCGCGCTCGTGTCGATCTTGCCGTCGTACTGCTTGAGCACCTGCGGCCAGCGCATGCGGCGCGCGCCGGTTTGCTGGCGGATGTCGCTATAGCCGACATCCGTGCATTCGAGGTTGCGGATGCGCGGATCGTCGGGCGCGTT
>DATGHJ010000515.1:0-5485 GCA_035308085.1 Trinickia sp.
GCCGCGTTCGGGATGTATCACGATGCCGCGCCGGGCGCGGGTGTGATCACGGGCATCGGCCGCATCGCGGGGCAGGAGTGCGTGATCGTCTGCAACGACGCGACGGTCAAGGGCGGCACCTACTATCCGGTCACGGTGAAGAAGCACGTGCGTGCGCAGGAGATTGCGCAGGAAAACCGGCTGCCGTGCGTGTACCTCGTCGATTCGGGCGGCGCGAACCTGCCTAACCAAGACGAAGTGTTTCCCGACCGCGACCACTTCGGGCGCATCTTCTACAACCAGGCGAATCTGTCGTCGCAAGGCATTGCGCAGATCGCGGTGGTGATGGGTTCGTGCACGGCGGGCGGCGCGTACGTGCCCGCGATGAGCGACGAATCGATCATCGTCAAGAATCAAGGGACGATTTTTCTGGGCGGTCCGCCGCTCGTGAAAGCGGCGACCGGCGAGGAAGTGAGCGCCGAGGATCTCGGCGGCGGCGACGTGCACACGCGTCTGTCGGGCGTGGCCGATCACCTTGCGCAGAACGATGCGCATGCGCTCGGCATTGCGCGCAGCATCGTCGGCAAGCTCAATCGCGTGAAGCAGCCGCCCATCGCGCTGCAAGAGCCGAAGCCGCCGCGCTATGACGCGCAAAGCCTCTACGGCGTGATTCCCGTCGATACGCGCAAGCCGTTCGACGTGCGCGAGGTCATCGCTCGCATCGTCGACGATTCCGCGTTCGACGAGTTCAAGGCGCGCTATGGCACGACGCTCGTCACGGGCTTCGCGCACATTTGGGGGCACCCGGTCGGGATCATCGCGAACAACGGCATTCTGTTTTCCGAATCGGCGTTGAAGGGCGCGCATTTCATCGAGCTGTGCTGCCAGCGCAAGATTCCGCTCGTGTTCCTGCAGAACATCACGGGCTTCATGGTGGGGCGCAAGTACGAGAACGAAGGCATCGCGCGGAACGGCGCGAAGATGGTGACCGCGGTGGCCACGGCGAAGGTTCCGAAGTTCACGGTCATCATCGGCGGTTCGTTCGGCGCAGGTAACTACGGGATGTGCGGCCGTGCGTACTCGCCGCGTTTCATGTGGATGTGGCCGAACGCGCGCATCTCGGTGATGGGCGGCGAGCAGGCCGCATCCGTGCTCGCGACGGTCAAGCGCGACGGCATCGAAGCGAAGGGCGGCGTGTGGTCGCCCGACGAGGAAGAGGCGTTCAAGAAGCCGATCCGCGATCAATACGAGCACCAGGGGCACCCTTACTACGCGAGCGCCCGGCTGTGGGACGACGGCGTGATCGATCCGGCGCAGACGCGCGACGTGCTCGGGCTCGGCTTGTCGGCGGCGATGAACGCGCCGATCGAAGACACGCGCTTCGGCGTGTTCCGGATGTGACGAGCGGAGACAAACCATGCCATACGAAATGCTGAACGTCGAGTTTGCCGGGCGCATCGCGACGGTGACGCTCAACCGTCCCGAGGTCCGCAATGCCTTCAACGAGGCCATGATCGCCGAGCTGACCGACGTGTTCACCGCGCTCAATACGCGCGACGACATCCGCGCGGTCGTGCTCGCGGCGAACGGCGCCGCGTTTTGCGCGGGCGCGGACCTGAACTGGATGAAGAAAATGGCGACGTTCTCCGACGCGGAGAACCGTGCCGATGCGAAGCGCCTCGCGAACATGCTGGCTGCGATCTACCGCTGCACGAAGCCGGTTATCGCGCGTGTCTCCGGCGATGTTTACGCGGGCGGCATGGGCCTGATCGCCGCAAGCGACATCGTCGTTGCTGTCGATACCGCACGCTTTTGTCTATCAGAAGCACGCCTTGGCCTCATTCCCGCAACGATCGCGCCGTACGTGATTCGCTCACTCGGCGAACGCGCGTCGCGCCGCTACTTCACGACGGCCGAGCAGTTCGATTGCGCGACGGCGCTGCGTCTTGGCCTCGTCCATGAGGCTGTGAGCGCCGACGAACTCGATGCGACCGTGCAAAAGCTCACGCAAACGCTTAGCTCGAACGGACCGGGCGCGGTGCGTGAGTCGAAGCAGCTCGTGCAGGACGTCGCGGGCCGCGTGCTCGATGAAGCGCTGCTCGACGATACGGCGGAACGCATTGCACGCGTGCGCGCCGGTGCCGAAGGACGCGAAGGTGTCGCGTCGTTTCTCGAAAAGCGCGCTCCCGTATGGCGCGATTGACGCCGGCGTCGCCTTTCGCCCTTAGCCGTTCCCCAGCCTCTTTGCGAGACCTTTCATGTTCAACAAGATTCTGATTGCGAACCGCGGCGAGATTGCCTGCCGCGTCGCCGCAACCTGCAAGCGGCTCGGCATCGCGAGCGTCGCCGTCTATTCGGATGCGGATGCGAACGCGAAGCACGTCGCCGCGTGCGGCGAGGCCGTGCATATCGGCGGCTCGACGGCCGCGGAGAGCTATCTGCGGATCGAACGCATCATCGAAGCGGCGAAGAAGACCGGCGCTCAAGCGGTGCATCCGGGCTACGGCTTCTTGTCGGAGAACGAGGATTTCGCGCATGCATGCGAAGCCGCGGGCATCGTGTTCATCGGGCCGCCGGTCAGCGCGATTGCGGCGATGGGCTCGAAGGCGGCGGCGAAGGCGCTGATGCACGCGGCGGCGGTGCCGCTCGTGCCGGGCTACCACGGCGACGATCAAGATCCGCAGTTGCTGCAGCGCGAGGCCGATACGATCGGCTACCCCGTGCTGCTCAAGGCGAGTGCGGGGGGCGGCGGCAAGGGCATGCGCGTCGTCGAGAAGAGCGCGGACTTCGCGGCGGCGCTTGCGTCATGCAAGCGCGAGGCTGCGTCGAGCTTCGGCAACGACCGCGTGCTGATCGAGAAATACCTGACGCGTCCGCGTCACGTCGAAGTGCAGGTGTTCGCCGACCAGCACGGTGGCGCGGTCTATCTGTTCGACCGCGATTGTTCCGTGCAGCGCCGTCACCAGAAGGTGCTCGAGGAAGCGCCTGCGCCGGGGCTCTCGGCTGAGCTGCGCCGCGAGATGGGCGAGGCGGCGGTGGCGGCGGCGCGCGCGGTCGAGTACGTTGGCGCGGGCACGGTCGAATTCATCATGACCGGCGACGCGTTCTACTTCATGGAGATGAACACGCGCCTGCAGGTCGAGCACCCGGTCACCGAGATGGTGACGGGACAGGATCTCGTCGAATGGCAATTGCGCGTTGCCGCGGGCGAGCCGTTGCCGCTGAACCAGGATCAACTCAAGCTCGACGGCCACGCGATCGAAGCGCGTATCTACGCGGAAAACCCCGCGCGCGGTTTCTTGCCGTCGACGGGCGCCCTCAAGCATCTGCGCATGCCAGAGGGTGTCGAGTTCACGATCGGCGAGATCACCCGTGCGCCGGTCCGGATCGACAGCGGCGTACGCGAAGGCGACGCGATCACGCCGTTCTACGATCCGATGATCGCCAAGCTGATCGTGCATGGCACGGATCGGGACGAGGCGCTCGCCCGCATGGATCGCGCGCTGCGCGCGTGCGAAGTGGTCGGCCCGCATACGAACGTCGAGTTTCTGCAGCGCATCGTCACGAGCGAGCCGTTCGCGACGGCGGATCTCGATACGGGCCTCATCGAGCGTCACCACGACGCGCTGTTCGCGCCGGCGCAAAAGCCGTTCAAGGAGGCGCTCGCGCTCGCGTGCGCCGCGTTGATGACGCGCGAAGGCGGGGTCGCGCACGGCGCGTCGCCGTGGGATGCGCTGTCGCACTGGCGGCTGAACGGCAGCTATCGGCAGAAGATCGAATGGCGCGACACGGAAACGGACACCGCTTTCGCGGCAACGTACGTGCGCGATGGCGCATTGCGCACGCTCGAATATGCGGGCACCAGCGAGCCTTTCGAGTGGCAAGCGGGTGAGGGCGCGCACGAATTCCGCGCGACGATCGGCGACTCGCGCGTGAAGGGCCGAGTGTTCATCGACGGCGATGTTTTCCACGTATTCTGCGAAGGCGCCGCGCTGGCGTTCGAATGGCAGAACCTGCTCGCGCATGCGGCCGACACCGAGCACGGCGAAGGACGCTTGACCGCGCCGATGCCGGGCAAGGTGATCGCGGTGCTGGTCGAGCCGGGCGCGGTGGTCGAGAAGGGCGCGCCGCTGATCGTGATGGAAGCGATGAAAATGGAGCACACGATCGGCGCGCCGGCGGCGGGCAAGGTGGCCGAGGTGCTGTATGCGGTCGGCGATCAGGTCGCCGATGGTGCGCAGTTGCTCGTGATGGAAGTCGAATGACGCGGGTTGTCGCGTGAAATGGCTTGGCAGGTTCGACGCATGCGTTCGGCGTGCGTCATCCGAGGCGCGGATAGCCGGCTGCCCGCGCCTCGTCTTCCAGCTGCTCGATACGGGCGTAATCGGCTAGTGAGAGCGTCGAAAAGCGCTTGAGGCGCAGGCGCTGCGCGAGCGGCGCGTCCGAGACGATCGCGTCATCGAACGCCACGCGTATCCGCTCGATGAGCGTAGCCGGCGCAGCGCGCGATGCGATCAACGGCAAGCCGGGCGACGCCGCAGTGAAGCCGATTTCCCTTACAGACTGGGCCAAGTCCGGCAGATGGTCGCGCACGAAGGCCATCGTTACGCAGTCGATCGATGCAACATCAGCGTGCCCTTGCGCGAGCGCGCGCAGCGACTCGATGTGTGAGCCTGTGCGCAAGACACCGCCGAAAAACGCGCCATCGCGTGCAAACGGTGCCGCCGCGTGCCGCAGCACATTCATTCCGCTATTCGAATCGTCCTGGTTATACGCCGCGCGCAGACCGCGGCAAGCTTCGAGAGTCTGCGCGCTCACATGGCGGCCTGTCATGAGCACGCCGCGGTAGTCGGTGCCGTCACAACCAGGCGCTTCGAAGTGCGGTGTCACGATCAGTTGCACGTGCTCGCGCAAGCCATGCATGAGCGGGTAGCCGCACGTCTGCGAAATGACGAGATCGGTGCGGCGCCAAAAGGCATGCAGGTCGTCGCCGGGCTCGGTGAGGCGAACGCCGGTTCCGTCAACGCCCAGCGCGCGCAAGACGTGGCGCAGCAGCGTGCGCCAGTCGGCGGCGAGGGCGGGACTGACGTTGTACATGGGGAGGGCGGCGAGCCAGGTCATGGGCGTGATTGTCGCGTATTTCGGTTGCGTTGACGTGAGCGACGCGTCACGGTCAGCGATGTGCTGAAGGAGATTCGTGCGCACATCACGGAAACTTTCGCCGTCGTCGTGGAGTTGCGACATTTCGGGCATGCCGCAAGATCGTTGAATATTACTCGCGGAGCAGTGTCCCAGCGGATTAATGCGCTGGAGAAATCTCTGGGGGTGCCCTTGCTGGTGCGCGATGGCGCGGCGCCCACGCCCGCGGGCGAAGCACTCTGGAGGCACGTACAAGTAGTCAGGGCGCTCGAAACGGATACGCTCCGAGAGAAGCACTGTTGCGGCTTCCGGTAGCGCGACGATGCCCGTCCAACGCAGCAGGTAGCAGGTCATTGCCACCCCGCAT
>DATGHJ010000516.1:0-3384 GCA_035308085.1 Trinickia sp.
TCAGGCCGCTCTTCCCAATGCTGCGTGCTGCCCTCGATATCGGTAAAGAGCAGCGTTACCGTCCCGCTCGGAAGCGGGGCCCTCAGCGCCATGCCTAGACGTTCAAAGGAAAGAGCGGTGTCGCCTGGCCGTCCAGCTTCCAGGCGTTGACCGAGGAAACTTGTGTCACATTTTGTCACGGACGGGTCGGGAGCAATCGGGGTTAGGCGGGACGATCGGGGAAGCAGCGCGGCGGAAAGGCGTTACGGGATAACACTATTTGGTAACGGACGGGATCTGCTGGAATCCCCGGTTGAGGGTTCGACTCCCGGCCATCCCAAACGCGTCATCCTGAGCAAAGTCGAAGGATGTCCTTATTTTACGCGCTTTTTGCGGCTATAGCGCCGCTTTCCTAACATCCGTCTAACTGCCTAAAAAGTCCGACTGATCCGCGCCGCAGCGCCGCCGTAAGCCGCGCGCGCAGCGAGGCGATCAGCGAAAGGACAACGCCGTAACCGCAGTTAGGCGCTCGCGCATCCGCGCCCGTGCGAAGGTGCCGCATCCCGAGGCGTCGGCGGCATTGGTCCGCGCTTGAAAGCTCAGCCGCCAGGCTCCGCCCGCCTGTCCTTTGAACCCCGGTAGCATGGCCTTGGCAGCACCGCTCCCAACCGGCGCCGTGACGTTTGCCTTTACCGATATCGAAGGCAGCACGTCGCGATGGGAACGCGACCGCGCCGCCATGCAAGAGGCGGTGCGCCGTCACGATGCGATCCTACGTACAGCGATCACCGAGCACCGCGGCCACGTGTTCAAGACGATCGGCGATGCATTTTGCGCGGCCTTCAGGTGCCCGGAAGACGCCGTTGCAGCTATGCTTTCCGCGCAACAGGCGTTGGCCGCCGAAGATTTTTCGGCAGTCGAAGGACTGCGTGTGCGCATGGCGTTGCATACCGGCACGACCGACGAGCGCGACGGTGATTACTTCGGGCCGGTCCTCAATCGCGTCGCACGTCTGCTGGGCGTCGCGCATGGCGGCCAAGTGTTGATCTCGGGCGACACGGCGGAGCTCACCAACGGCGCAATCTCGCCTCAGGGCACCTTGCGCGATTTGGGCTTTGCGCAGCTCAAAGATCTCGCTTCGCCCGAACACGTGTGGCAACTCGACATTACCGGCCTGCCGAGCGAGTTTCCACCGCTTCGCTCGCTCGACGCATTGCCCAACAACTTACCGCTCCAGCGCACGTCCTTCGTCGGACGCGAGCAGGATGTCTCGGAAGTCAAAGCGCTGCTCGACCGTCACCCGTTGCTTACGCTCGTTGGATCTGGCGGCGTTGGCAAGACCCGGCTGGCCATCCAACTCGGTGCCGACCTGCTCGACCGTTATCCCGACGGTGCCTGGTTTGTCGACCTTGCGCCGATCGGCGATCCCGAACTCGTCGCCAGCGTCGCCGCGCAGACCTTGGGTATGAGCCAGCGGCAAGGGCAGCGGGTCGACGAGGCACTTCCACAATGGCTCAAACGCAAAAAACTGCTATTGATCTTCGACAACTGCGAACACGTGCTCGAAACGGTCGCTGCACTTGCGGACGGAATTCTGAGCACGGCGAAAGACGTTCGCATCGTCGCAACGTCGCGCCAGCCGCTTGAGCTCAGCGGAGAAACGGTGCACCGGCTTCCATCGCTTGCGGTGCCGCCCGACGCTGCCGGTTTGACGGCGGACGAAGCGCTGCGCTACGGTGCAATTGCGCTCTTCGTGGATCGCGCTAATGGTGTCGATACGCGCTTTGCGCTGAGTGACGACACCGCACCAGTCGTCGCCGAGATCTGCCGGCGGCTCGACGGGATCGCGCTCGCGATTGAGCTGGCGGCGGCGCGCGTGAAGGTGCTTTCGATCCCCAACCTTGCGCAGCGCCTCAATGATCGGTTCAAGCTGCTCACTGGTGGTAGCCGAGATGCGCTGCCGCGCCAGAAGACGCTGCATGCGCTCATCGACTGGAGTTACGATCTGCTCGAGCCGCAGGAGCAGCTGCTGTTCGCGCGCCTGGGCGTCTTCGCGGGCGGCTTCGGCTTGGAGGCCGCAACCCAGATCTGCGGCGTTGATTGTCACATCGACGTTCTAGACCTGCTCGCATCGCTGACCGACAAGTCGTTGGTGGTGGCCGACACGTCGGGCGAGCACGAACGCTACTCGTTGCTGGAAAGCACGCGCGCCTATGCGCTGGAGAAGCTCACCGCAGCCGGTGCACACGAACAGTTCGCGCGCCGTCACGCCGAGTATTTTCGTGACCAGGCGCAGGCGGCCGACGAACGCTACGACATGGTCTCGACGGCGGAGTGGCTGGCCGGCGTGGAACCCGAATTGGACAACTACCGCGCGGCGTTGGAATGGGCGCTCAAAGGCAGACGCGATCCGGTACTCGGTGGTGCGGTGGCTGGAGCATTGGGCAATCTTTGGTTTTATGGTGGACTCGCGGTGGAGGGGCGCTACTGGATCGAGCTCGCGCAAACGGGCCTTGACGAATCGATGCACCCGCAGGTCGGGGCTCGCATGTGGCGTTCGCTCGGTGTGCTTTCCAACGGCAAGCGTATGCACGACGCTGCGCAACGCGCGCTGGCGCTCTCCGAATCGGTGGGCGACGAGAGGGGGCAGGCGTTCGCGCTCTCCCCTCTCGCATTTAGTCTCTGCCAGATGGGCCGTGTTGAAGAAGCCGATGAGGTGAACGCACGCGCACTTGCGGCGATGCGCAATTTAGGAAGTAAGAAGGGAGTGGCTACGTGCTTCAACGTACAGGCGGCGATTCAGTTGGATCGTGGCGATGTTGCAGCAGCGCGCGAGTCGTATGCGCTGGCACTCGCCGCATACAAGGCCCTGGGAGATGAGAGCGGCGCAGCTGTTGTGCTGGGTAATCTCGCGGAGCACGAGTTTGAGGACGGTCAGGTCGAGCGGGCACTCCGCCTGGCGGGCGAGGCAATCGAGCTCGGCTTACGGGGCAAAGACGCATGGACGTTAGCAATGCGCTACGCCAACATCGCTGCCTATCGCGTCGCTGCGGGAGATCTGGATGGTGCGCGTGAGGCGGCTTGCGAGGGCTTGCGCTTGGCGCGGCAGGTACGATTCAAGGAAGTCATCGCAGGGGCGCTGCAGCACCTCGCGCTACTCTCGGCGATGCGCGGCGAAGTCAACGACGCAGCGCGACTCATCGGCTACGTCAACCTTCGATACAAAGAACTTGGCTACGAGCGCGAAGCGACGGAGGAGTGGGGCTACGAGAAACTCTTGGCCGCGTTGCACGAGCAGCTCAGCGATGCGCAGATCGAGAAGCTCGCGGTTGAAGGTGCGGCGTGGCCGGAAGATCAGGCCGTCGAGGAAGCGCTAAAAGTTTAGCCGCGCAGAAGAAGCGGGAT
>DATGHJ010000517.1:0-9377 GCA_035308085.1 Trinickia sp.
CGATCGGGGGATTGCTTGCCGCGGCGCTCGCGCGCGCAGGACACGATGTCAGCGTGCTCGCACGCGGCAAGACGCTCGCCGCGATACGCGCACACGGTATTCGTATCGTCGACGGCGACAACGAGACGAGCGTCGCCGTCAACGCGAGCGACGATGCCGCCACGCTCGGCGTGCAGCACTGCGTGGTGATCGCGCTCAAGGCGCAGGCGTTGCCGGACATCGCGGCAAGCCTGCGTCCGCTCGTAGGCCCGGACACGACGATCGTCGCGGCGATGAACGGCTTGCCGTGGTGGTTTCTCGACGGCGTCGAAGGGCCGCTTGCGGGGCAAACGATCGAGGCCGTCGATCCGAACGGTGTGGTGTCGGCCGTCTTGCCTTGTGCCCAATCGATCGG
This sequence comes from Trinickia sp., assembly GCA_035308085.1. Lineage (GTDB taxonomy): Bacteria > Pseudomonadota > Gammaproteobacteria > Burkholderiales > Burkholderiaceae > Trinickia_A. Next base: position 395 of record DATGHJ010000517.1, read on the forward strand.
CTGCGTCGTGCATTTGTCATCGTCTTCCGATGCGCCTGGCGTGATCCGGCGCGGGCGTGGCAATCGGCTGATCGTCGGCGCGTCGCGCGAGTCGCTCGCCGGGCGTACGCGGGAGCTGACGTCGGCGCTCGCGGCCGGCGGCTTCGATGCGCTCCAGTCGGACGACATCCGCACCGAGATCTGGGCGAAGCTATGGGGCAACATGAACATGAACCCGCTCTCCGCGTTGACCGGTTCGACGGCCGATCGTCTGCTGGACGATCCGCTCTCGCATGCGCTCGTGCTGAGGATGATGGAGGAGGCTGAGGCGATCGGCGCGCGGTTGGGGTTGTCCTCGGGCATGACGCCGCCTGAGCGCGTCTCGGTGACGCGCAAGCTCGGTTCGTTCAAGACCTCGATGCTGCAGGACATGGAGGCCGGGAGGCCACTCGAAATCGGGCCGATACTCGGCGTGTTTCCGGAGTTGGGCCGCAAGCTCGGCGTTCCCACACCTTACTGCGACGCCGTGCTCGGCCTGCTGCGGCAACGCGCGGCGAATAGCGGAGTGTGACCGGCGGGCCTCGCTCGTACGGTCAAAGAAAAAGCGCGCCGAGGCGCGCTTTTTTATTGTGCGAGCGCCGCATCACTCGTCATTGGCCAACGCTCGAGCGATCACCTTGTTGAGCGCGTGCCCGAATGCTTCGCGTTCTTTCTCGTCGAGGCAATCGAACAAATCGGCGTTCCACTTGCGCGCGATCGGCATGACCTTGCGATAGAGCGCGCGGCCTTCTTCCGTCAGCGAAACGAGCACGACACGGCCGTCGTCGACGCTCGTTTCCCGCTCGACCAACCCGCGCTTGATCAGCGCCTCGGCGGCCCGGCTTGCCTGACTCTTGTCGAGGTTCGCATGCTTCGCGAGGTCCATGATCGAGAACGGGCCGAACGAACCGACCGATGCGATCACGCGCGCTTCCGGAAGCGTGATGTCGAGCTTGGTCTGATAGAGCTCACTGATTCCGCGATCGGACAACTTGTTCAGCACGTGCATGCGATAGGTCAAGAACTGATCGAGTCCGGCTTTGGCGGCGGCCTTCATAGTGCTCCCGTTGGTCGTCTTGGTGGATGCGGCTAGCGGTGGAATTGTTGCTGCATCCGGTTGGCCGGTCAACGCACTATTTCACGAACCTCACGAACCGTACTTCAAGCGTGTGAGCTGCTCGGCCTCGTTCGCAAGCAGCCGTGCAGCGTCGCGAATCGCGACTTCGAGGGTGATCGGGCCAGGCGCCGGCGAGAAGCAGCCGGTGAAGTGCTCCGCTAGCCGCGGGAGCGCGGCCGCGTCGACTGCGCCTGACAACAGCGTGGCCGGCACGCCCGCTGCGCGCGCATGGCGGCAGGCGATGTACGGCGCCTTGCCGTGCAGGGTCTGCACATCGGAGCGGCCTTCGCCGGTGATGAGCCAGTTCGCGCCTTCGAGGGCGGCGTCGAGCCCGACCTGCGTCGCGACGACCTCAGCGCCTGGCTCGAAGTGCGCGCCGAGCAGGTGCAGCGCGAAGCCGAGCCCGCCCGCCGCGCCCGCGCCGGCCTGATTGCGCACGGTGCGCCCGAGCGCGGGCTCGATCAGATCGGCAAAACGGGCGAGGACGCGGTCGATCGGTGCCACCTGTTCGGGCTTGACGCCTTTCTGCGGACCGAAGATGGCGGTGGCGCCGTGCTCACCCGTCAGCGGATTGTCGACGTCGGACATGCCGACGAAGGACGCCTGCGCCAGCCGCGGATCGAGTTGCGACACATCGACGCGAGCGAGGCCGGCAAGCTGTTCAGGCGTCGGCGAGAGCTCGCGCTCGTTAGCGTCGAAGAACTTCACGCCGAGGCCGGCCAGGAGACCCGCGCCGCCATCGTTGGTGCTGCTGCCGCCGAGCGCGACGAAGAACTTGCGCACGCCGGCATCGAGCAGCGCGCGAATCGCTTCGCCCATGCCGCGCGAGTCGCGTGCCTCGACTGGCACGCTCATGCCCGCATCGTCGGTAATGCCGACGATCTCGGCCGTCTCGACGATCGCGCTGCCGTCGGGCAAGAGCCCAGTAACGGCGTCGCGCGCCGCGTCCGACGCGCCGCGCACGCGCAGCACGCGGCGTTCGCCGCCGCGCGCGAGCATCGCGTCGAGCGTGCCTTCGCCGCCGTCGGCCATCGGGCACAGGCGCACCAAGGCGTCCGGACGCGCGCGCCGGATGCCGTCGGCGATGGCTTGCGCGACTTGCTCGGCGGAGAGCGAGCCTTTGAAGGAATCGGGAGCGATGACGACGACGGGCGAGGGCGTTGGATTCGACATGGTGTCTCTGGATTGATTGGAGTCGTTGCAAAACGAGGCCGGCGCGATGTTGGACGCGGTTGCGCCCTTGCGCGCTAGCTTATCAGCCGCACATGCGTCGCCGAATAAGCCGGACGGCATAGCCGAGATTGCCGCTATATTGCGCGCCGCCAGCCGCTTTGATTAGCCCGCTAGATGTAAAAACAGTCGGAACAAACGCTCAATTCGGCGCGCTGGACATGCGAGAACTCTGAATCTGGGCTTGCTGGATGAATAGTTTGCTAGAATATTCGATTCTTCCGATCCAAACCGTGCTGTGGGCAGCAACGGAAGCGGGCGAAAAGCCGGTGATGAGTCCGAGTAGTCCAAGACTAGGCGGTAACCGTCAGAGGCAACTAGCAGGAAGGCGGCGAGGACGCCGCCCGCGAGAAACTTGCCCGAGCGATTGACGAAGACGCTGGCTAAAGCCCGGGTGGCGGGTTTGTGGCGCATGCGGCGCGCCAGGTTTTGCCTGGTGGCGCAACGCACATGCGAACGCTCCGCCACCGCGCAAAACCTGGCGCGACACATCAGCACGGCGCGGTATAGATAACTGATTCGCTTGAATAATTTTAGGACGATTGAAGCCATGGCTAACGTTGTAGAAAACCTCGGCAAGCTCGAACGCCGCGTAACGATTTCCCTGCCGAAAGAAATGGTGCAGAAGGAAGTCGATTCGCGTATCCGCCAACTCGCAAAAAACGTTCGGATGCCGGGTTTCCGCCCTGGCAAGGTACCGCTCAAGATGGTGACGCAACAATATTCGGGCCAGGTCGAGGCCGAAGTGCTGAGCGACAAGGTCGGCAAGCAATTCTTCGACATCAGCCGCGCCGAGAACCTGCGCGTGGCGGGCCAGCCGAGCTTCAGCCCGAAGGAAGGCGCGGGCGACGAGGCGTTCGCGTTCGACGCCACGTTCGAGGTCTATCCGGAAGTGAAACTGGGCGATGTGGCTGCTGCGGAAATCGAGCGCACCGTGACCACGATCACGGAAGCCGAAGTCGACCGTACGCTGGACATCCTGCGTAAGCAGCGCGTGCATTTCCACGCGCGCGGCGAAGCTGGCGAGCACGGTGACGGCGGCGCGGACGTCGCGGCACAAGAGGGCGATCGCGTGACGGTCGACTTCGTCGGCAAGATCGACGACGTCGCGTTCCAAGGCGGCAGCGCCGAAGACTTCAGCTTCGTGTTGGGCGAAGGCCGCATGTTGCCCGAGTTTGAAAAGGCGGCAACGGGCCTGAAGGCTGGCGAAGCGCGCGGATTCGAGCTGACGTTCCCCGAGGACTACCACGGCAAGGACGTGGCGGGTAAGACGGCGCAATTCACCATCACGATGAAAAAGATCGAATGGCCGCACCTGCCGGAGATCAACGAAGAATTCGCGAAGTCGCTCGGTATCGCCGACGGCGATCTGACGAAGATGCGCGCCGAGATCAAGGAAAACCTCGAGCGCGAAGCGAAGCGCCGGACGCAAGCCATCGTCAAGAATCAAGTGATGGACGCGCTCCTGAAGATCGCCGAACTCGACGTGCCGAACGCACTGATCGAGCAAGACCAGGAGCGTCTCGTCGAGATGGCGCGTCAGGACCTCGCGCAACGCGGTGTACCGAACGCCGCCAGCGCGCCGATTCCAGCGGAAATGTTCAAGGAGCAGGCCGAGCGCCGCGTGAAGCTCGGCCTCGTGCTCGCCGAGCTCGTGAAGGAGAACAAGCTCGAAGCGAAGCCTGAGCAGATTCGTGCCGAAGTCGACGAATTCGCGAAAAGCTACGAAGACCCGAAGGAAGTCGTCCGCTGGTATTATTCCAACCAGCAACGCCTGGCTGAAATGGAAGCGTACGTCGTTGAGAGCAACGTCGTCGAATTCGTGCTCGGCAAGGCCAAGGTGACGGACAAGGAAGTGAGCTTCGAAGCACTGGCAAGCGCAACGGCGCAAGCGCAAGCTTAAGCGTCGATGCAACGGCGTGCCGGCTGTCGGAGCGACGGCCCGCACGCCATTTTTTTCTGTGGTGGCGTCGCGCGCAGTGTCTGCCGCAGAGTCGCTCGCCGCTTTGCTTGGCCGTCAAGACTAATTCCGAACAAGGACCCATTGCATGACCTCACGCGCTCAATTGCTGGACACGTTGGCCTCCCACGCGCCGCGGGATCTGGAAGCGCAGGCGCTCGGGCTCGTTCCGATCGTCGTGGAAACGAGCGGCCGAGGCGAGCGTTCGTACGACATCTACTCGCGGCTCTTGAAAGAGCGCATTGTCTTCATGGTCGGCGAAGTGAACGACCAGACTGCGAATCTCGTGGTTGCGCAGTTGCTGTTCCTCGAAAGCGAAAACCCGGACAAGGACATCAACCTGTATATCAACAGCCCGGGCGGTTCGGTATCGGCCGGGATGGCGATCTACGACACCATGCAGTTCATCAAGCCGGACGTGTCCACGCTGTGCATGGGCCTTGCCGCAAGCATGGGCGCGTTCCTGCTGGCAGCGGGCGCGAAGGGCAAGCGCTTCGCGCTGCCGAATGCGCGCGTGATGATCCACCAGCCGCTGGGTGGCGCGCGCGGTCAGGCGTCGGACATCGAAATCCAGGCGCGTGAGATTCTGTATCTGAAGGAAAGGCTGAACCAGTTGCTCGCGCACCACACTGGGCAGCCGGTCGAGCGCATTGCGCGCGATACCGATCGCGATAACTTCATGTCGGGCGACGACGCGCAGGCGTACGGGCTCGTCGACCAAGTGATGCACAAACGCCCTTGATCCAATCAGCATTCGTCCCTAAATAGGGCGAATGCCGACTCAAGCGGCGCCACGAAATAGTCGATAATAGGTTTGAGCGCCGGCGGCAAGACGCCGTCATACGCACGTTTCGCCAATATGTACCGACCCCGGATTTGGAGAGGTCGGGAAACGGCGTACCATGTCATTCGAGTGTCCGGAGGCTCATATATCCATGGCGGACAAGAAAGGTTCGAACAGCGAGAAGCTGTTGTATTGCTCGTTTTGCGGCAAGAGCCAGCATGAGGTCAAGAAGCTGATTGCAGGCCCGTCGGTCTTCATCTGCGATGAATGTATCGATCTGTGCAACGAGATCATTCGCGACGAAGCGGCGGGCGCGGGTACCGACACAGGCCTGTCCAAATCGGACTTGCCGAGCCCGCAGGAAATTCGCGACATCCTCGATCAATATGTGATCGGGCAGGAACGCGCGAAGAAAATTCTCGCTGTGGCGGTGTACAACCACTACAAGCGGCTCAAGCACCTCGACAAGAAAGACGACATCGAGTTGTCGAAGAGCAACATTCTCCTGATCGGCCCGACCGGTTCGGGCAAGACGCTGCTTGCGCAAACGCTCGCGCGCCTTCTGAACGTGCCGTTCGTGATCGCGGATGCGACGACGCTGACCGAAGCCGGCTATGTCGGCGAGGACGTCGAGAACATCATTCAGAAGCTGCTCCAGAATTGCAACTACGAAGTCGACAAGGCGCAGCGCGGTATTGTCTACATTGACGAAATCGACAAGATCAGCCGCAAGTCCGATAACCCGTCGATCACCCGCGACGTGTCGGGCGAGGGCGTGCAGCAGGCGCTCCTGAAGCTTGTCGAGGGCACGATGGCGTCGGTGCCGCCGCAGGGCGGCCGCAAGCACCCGAACCAGGATTTCATTCAGGTCGATACGACCAACATTCTGTTCGTCTGCGGCGGCGCGTTCGACGGTCTGGAAAAAGTCATTACCGACCGTACGGAAAAGACCGGCATCGGCTTCGGCGCAACCGTGAAAAGCAAGCAGGATCGCGACGCGGGCGAAGTGCTTCGCGAAGTCGAGCCCGAAGACTTGATCAAATTCGGTCTGATCCCCGAATTGATCGGTCGTCTGCCGGTCGTAGCGACGCTCGGCAAGCTCGATGAAGCCGCGCTGATGAAAATTCTCGTCGAGCCGAAGAACGCGCTCGTCAAGCAATATCACAAGTTGTTCGGGATGGAGCGCGTCGAGCTCGAGATTCGGCCGGCGGCGCTGCAGGCCGTGGCGCGCAAGGCGATTCGCCGCAAAACCGGCGCGCGCGGGTTGCGCTCCATTCTGGAACAGGCACTGCTTGATGTGATGTACGAGTTGCCGGCGATGAAAGGGGTCAGCAAAGTCATCATCGATGACAATGTCATCGACGGCGACGGTAAACCGTTATTGATCTATGAGGACGCGCCGAAAGTGGCGGGTTCCAACTGATCGGCTTTCGGTGAGTTTCATAAAAAAGCCGTTCATGGCAACGTGGGCGGCTTTTTTCGTTTATCTTGTGGGTAACACTGACTGTTTGTTGACTGCACTGAACTTTTCCCACTCGCGATGGCTTGCAATACGTAGCGCTGGCCTCAATTACTGAAAGAACTGATTCCACTCATGGGGAAATGAAATGTCAGGAACCCAACTCCTTCCTTCGGAGCGCACCACGCTCCCGCTGCTGCCGCTGCGCGATGTCGTCGTTTTCCCGCACATGGTGATACCGCTCTTCGTCGGCCGCCCGAAGTCGATCAAGGCGCTCGAAGTAGCGATGGAGGGCGGCAAGCACATCATGCTTGTTGCACAAAAGACGGCGGCCAAGGACGAGCCGACCGAAAAAGACATGTACGAAGTGGGATGTATCGCGAACATCCTGCAAATGCTGAAGCTGCCCGACGGCACGGTGAAAGTGCTCGTCGAGGGTCTTCAGCGTGCGAAGACGCTGTCGATCGAAGAGCAAGAGACGCAGTTCTCTTGCGAAGTGATGCCGCTCGAACCCGACCACGCCGACAGCGCCGAAACGGAAGCGCTGCGCCGCGCGATCGTTTCGCAGTTCGATCAATACGTGAAGCTGAACAAGAAGATCCCGCCGGAAATTCTGACGTCTCTGTCGGGTATCGATGAGGCCGGCCGCCTGGCGGATACGATCGCGGCGCACCTGCCGCTCAAGCTCGATCAAAAGCAGCACATCCTCGAAATGTTCCCGGTCATCGAGCGCCTCGAGCATCTGCTCGCACAGCTCGAAGCCGAGATCGACATTCTCCAGGTGGAGAAGCGCATCCGTGGACGCGTGAAGCGTCAGATGGAGAAGAGCCAGCGCGAGTACTACCTGAACGAGCAGGTCAAGGCGATTCAGAAGGAACTGGGCGAAGGTGAAGAGGGCGCCGATCTCGAAGAGCTCGAGAAGCGCATCAGCGCCGCGCGCATGCCGAAGGAAGCCAAGAAGAAAGCCGACGCCGAGCTGAAGAAGCTGAAGCTGATGTCACCGATGTCGGCCGAAGCGACGGTCGTGCGCAACTACATCGATACGCTGATCGGCCTGCCGTGGCGCAAGAAGAGCAAGGTCAACAACGACCTCTCGAATGCAGAACGCGTGCTCGACGAAGATCACTTCGGTCTCGAGAAAGTGAAGGAACGCATTCTCGAATACCTCGCGGTGCAACAGCGCGTCGACAAGGTGAAGGCCCCGATCCTGTGCCTCGTCGGGCCTCCGGGCGTCGGCAAGACGTCGCTTGGCCAATCGATTGCGCGCGCAACCAATCGCAAGTTCGTGCGCATGGCGCTCGGCGGCGTGCGAGACGAAGCCGAGATTCGCGGCCACCGTCGTACCTACATCGGTTCGATGCCGGGCAAGATTCTGCAGAGCCTGACCAAAGTCGGCGTGCGCAATCCGCTCTTCCTGCTCGACGAAGTCGACAAGATGGGCATGGATTTCCGCGGCGATCCGTCGTCGGCGCTGCTCGAAGTGCTCGATCCGGAGCAGAACCACACGTTCGCCGATCACTACGTCGAGGTCGACTTCGATCTGTCGGACGTGATGTTCGTCGCGACCTCGAATTCGCTGAACATCCCGCCGCCGTTGCTCGACCGGATGGAAGTCATCCGCTTGTCCGGCTACACGGAAGACGAGAAGGTCAGCATTGCGCAGCGCTACCTGCTGCCGAAGCAGAAGAAGAACAACGGCCTGAAGGAAGGTGAGATCGAGGTCGCGGAACAGGCGATTCGCGACATTATTCGTTACTACACTCGCGAAGCGGGCGTGCGTTCGCTCGAGCGTGAAATTTCGAAGATCTGCCGCAAGGTCGTGAAGATGCTTCTGCTGAAGAAGGCCGAAGGCGCGGTGAAGGTGGACGGCAGCAATCTCGACACTTTCCTCGGCGTGCGCAAATACGACTTCGGTCTCGCGGCGAAGGAAAACCAGATCGGTCAGGTCACGGGTCTCGCTTGGACGGAAGTCGGCGGCGATCTGCTGACGATCGAGGCGGCCGTGATGCCGGGTAAGGGCAACGTGATCCGCACCGGTTCGCTCGGCGACGTGATGAAGGAGTCGGTTGAGGCTGCGCGCTCCGTGGTGCGCTCGCGCTCGCGCCGTCTTGGCGTGAAGGACGAGGCATTCGAAAAGCGGGACATCCACATTCACGTGCCGGAAGGTGCAACGCCGAAGGATGGTCCGTCGGCCGGTATCGCGATGACGACCGCGCTGGTGTCGGTGCTGACGGGCATCCCGGTGCGCGCCGATGTCGCGATGACGGGCGAAATCACGTTGCGTGGCGAAGTGCTGCCGATCGGCGGCTTGAAAGAAAAGCTGCTCGCAGCGCACCGCGGCGGCATCAAGCTCGTGCTGATCCCGGAAGAAAACGTCAAGGATTTGACGGAGATTCCGGACAACGTGAAGAACGC
>DATGHJ010000518.1:0-2773 GCA_035308085.1 Trinickia sp.
GCGCGAGCTGGCCGCGGCGCTCACGACCGAGCAGATCGTCGAGATCGGCAGCCGCCACGTGAGCGAGGTGTTCCGCGCGCGCGTCGCGATGCTGTTGCCCGATAGCGTCGACAAGGTGAAGCAGAAGGTCGAGGAGCCGGACGAGAAGATCACGCTGCAAGGCCCCGAGCTCGATATCGACGTCGGCCAATGGGTCTACGATCAGCAAAAGCCCGCGGGCCGCGGCACCGATACGCTGCCCGCGGCGCAGGCGTTGTATCTGCCGCTGAAAGCGCCGATGCGCACGCGCGGTGTGCTCGCCGTCGTGATGCTGGACATGGGCGAGCTCGAAGTGCCCGAGCAGCAACGCATGCTCGATGCGTTCGCCGCGCAGATCGCGCTGGCGCTCGAACGTGTCCACTACGTCGAGATCGCGCGCGACGCGCTCGTGAACATGGAATCGGAGCGGCTGCGCAACTCGCTTTTGTCCGCGATTTCGCATGATCTGCGCACGCCGCTCACGTCGATCGTCGGCTTCTCGTCGATGCTCGTGCAGACCCGCGACGCGCAGGCCGCGCCGCGGCCGGACGACGATCTCGTCGAAGCGATTCACGAAGAAGCGCTGCGCATGACTGGCATCGTCACGAACCTGCTCGACATGGCGCGCCTGCAGTCAAGCCCCTTGCAATTGAATCGCCAATGGTCGCTGCTCGAAGAGACGGTCGGCGCGGCGCTTGCCGCGTGCAAGCGCGTGCTCGCTCAGCACCCGGCGCAAGTGAAGCTGCCGGCCGACTTGCCGCTCCTGCAGCTCGACGTCGTACTGATGGAGCGGCTCTTCTCGAACCTGTTCGAGAACGCCGCGAAGTACACGCCTGCCAACACGCCGCTTCTGATCGGCGCCGAGCGCATTGAAGAGGACGGCAAGCCCTACGTGCGCGTGTTGATCGACGACTATGGCCCCGGCCTGCCCCACGGCATGGAAGCGCGCGTGTTCGAGAAGTTCACGCGCGGCGAGAAGGAATCGGCGAAGCCCGGCATCGGGCTCGGGCTCGCGATCTGCCGGGCGATCGTCGATGCGCACGGCGGCACGATTGGCGCGTTCAACCGCGTCGCGGGCGACGGCAGCATCGCCGGCGCGCGCTTTTGGTTTACGCTGCCGGTCGAGACGCCGCCGCCCGAGCCGGATGCCTCCGAGGCCGCGGAAGCGGCGGATACCGCGCTACCCGCAGATGCTGATGCGCACGCCGCCGCAGCCGACATCGTCAACCCGCCCGACCACAACCCGAGCCGCCAGTCATGAGTGAGCCGACCGTCACCGTAGTCTTGATCGAAGACGAAAAGCAGATTCGCCGCTTCGTGCGCGCGTCGCTCGAAACCGAGGGGATCGCCGTCCACGACGCCGAGACCGGCAAGCAGGGGCTCGTCGAAGCGGCGACGCGCAAGCCCGATCTCGTGATCGTCGACCTGGGCCTGCCCGATACCGACGGGCTCGACGTGATCCGCGAACTGCGCGGCTGGTCCGATATGCCGGTGATCGTGCTGTCGGCGCGCACGCAGGAGACCGAGAAGGTCGCCGCGCTCGACGCCGGCGCCGACGATTACCTGACCAAGCCGTTCGGCGTCTCCGAGCTGCTCGCGCGGATTCGAGCGCATCTGAGGCGGCGTAATCAGGGCGGCGCGAGTGAGTCGCCGCAGGTCAAATTCGGCGGCGTGGCGGTCGACCTCGCGCTGCGCCAGGTTTGGCGCGACGGCGAGGTGGTCCACCTGACGCCGATCGAATATCGCCTCCTCGCGACGCTCGTGCGCCACGCCGGGCGCGTGCTCACGCACCGGCAGCTGTTGCGCGACGTGTGGGGGCCGTCGCACGTCGAAAGCAATCACTATCTGCGCATCTACATGGCGCATCTGCGGCAGAAGCTCGAGAGCGATCCCGCGCAGCCGGAACACATCGTGACTGAAACGGGCGTCGGCTACCGGCTGGTCGGCGCGGTCTGAGGGTAGTGGGGTATACTTGCCGGCCGCGGGGACGACCTCGCGCGCATGCCGATCGCGCCGCGCTCGGCATCTTTTTTATTGGGGACGGCCCCATTCAACAATGGAGTGTCCCAGATGTCCTGGATTCTTCTTTTCATCGCCGGCTTGCTCGAAATCGCCTGGGCGTCCGGTCTCAAGGCTTCCGAAGGCTTCACGCGCGTTGGCTGGTCGGCCTTTACGGTCGTGACCGCCTTGGGCAGCTTTTGGCTGCTCGCGATGGCCATGCGCGAGCTTCCGCTCGGCACGGCCTACGCGGTATGGACGGGGATCGGCGTGGTCGGCGCCTTCGTCCTCGGCATCATGGTGCTGGGCGAGGCCGTGACGCTCGCGCGGGTGGGGAGCGCAGCGCTGATCGTCGTCGGGCTGGTCGGACTCAAGCTGTCGTCGGGAAACTAAGCCGCGGGGACGTGGAGCAAGGCGGTGTGGCCGTTTGGACACCCCGCCCGAACGTTGCGCGCACGCCAAGCATGCGGATGGCGAAAAGGCGTGGCTATAATGAAGCCGAATCCGTCTTGAAATAGTTCCGCGCATGGCCTGCGCGGGTGGCAGCTACGCCGGCTAGGACCTGCCGGGTGCGGCGCTGTTTGCTGCCACAGCCGCCGACCGGAACACCCGGTCCACCCGGGCGGCCTGCGGTCACGCAAGGAGGGGGCAATGCTAGACGCACTTTCGCTCGGAGCCGGCCTGTCATGGGCCAGCGGCCTGCGCCTCTACCTGACCGTCTTTCTCGCCGGCGTTTTGCAGCGCTTCGGCGTCATCC
>DATGHJ010000519.1:0-7882 GCA_035308085.1 Trinickia sp.
AGGGCCGCTGATCGGCGCGCTGGCCGCCGGCAACCGGGCGCTCATCAAGATGTCGGAGCTGACGCCGCGCACGTCGGCGCTCTTCGAAACGCTGATCGCGAAGACGTTCCCGCGCGATCACGTCGCGGTCGTGAACGGCGACGCGTCGGTTGGCGCCGCGTTCAGCGCGCTGCCGTTCGACCACCTGCTCTTCACCGGCTCGACGACAATCGGCCGCGCCGTGATGCGCGCCGCCGCCGACAATCTCACGCCCGTCACGCTCGAACTCGGCGGCAAGTCACCCGTCATCATCGGGCCGCACGCGCGCTTCGACGCGGCGGTCGACAGCATCGTCGCGGGCAAGACGCTCAACGCCGGCCAGACCTGCATTGCGCCCGACTACGTGCTGGTGCCGCGCGGCAAGGAGGACGCGTTCATCGCGCGGGCCCGCGCCTCGATGGCGCGGCTGTATCCGGATTTCACGCGCAATCGCGATTTCACGTCGATCGTCTCCGAGCGGCACTACGCGCGGCTGCAACGGCTCGCCGACGACGCCGCGGCAGGCGGCGCGCAACTGCATCCGCTCGCCGACTCGGCGGCCGACGCGTCGCTCCGGCAGTTCGCGCCATGCGTCGTGACCAACGCGCCCGACGAATCCGCGCTGATGCGCGAGGAAATCTTCGGGCCGCTCTTGCCGCTCGTGCCGTACGACTCGCTCGACGATGCGCTTCGCTACGTCAACGCGCGCGAACGTCCGCTTGCGCTCTACCTGTTCGACGACGATCGCGCGACGATTGAACGCGTGCTGCACGAGACGACATCCGGCGGCGTCGGAGTCAACGACACGCTGATGCACATCGCGTGCGACGACCTGCCGTTTGGCGGCGTCGGGGCGAGCGGCATGGGCGCGTACCACGGCTATGACGGCTTCGTGACGTTCTCGAAGATGAAGCCGGTGCTGACGCAGCCGCGCTGGAACGCGCGCGCGCTGATCGCGCCGCCTTATCGGCGGCGCTTCCACGCGATTCTGAAATTGATGATGAAGTGGTAGCGGTACGGGCGAATCGCGGCTCAGTTCGAGCCTCTCGCCCACGCTTCGATTTCCTGGGTATCCCAGCGGCCGCGCCGCGTCGCCTCAGCGAGCATGCCTAGCGTGATGGGGACCAAGGTAGGAGGCCGAAGGCGCTGGCTGAATAGTCCCAGCAGCGCCCCGAGGAGATCAGAGCTTTCGGGCCCAAAGTACCGGTTGTAGGGAAACTCGGTTACGGCAATGTCAAACGTCGCCAGCCACTTATCGATGAATTCAATAGCGTCAATGCCCGTTATCCGAACGTCTTCTTCGAGCCGCGTTGCGGGCGTGAGCGTTAATCGGCCTCCAAAAAGCGGCTTGCCAAACTCCTCTCGAGCAAACGCTTCGATTCGAACCCACGTATCGTCCTCCATCAGAACACCCGATCTTCAGGTCGAACAATTCGGTTATATGAACGCACTGTGTTAGCCACAATGATGTATGCGTCCAACGCAAGGATAGCGGAGCCTGCCACCGGTATCGTCCGCCCGACGAATGCACCGAGACTCCGTGTCATTGCGATCCGAAGAAAACCATTAGCGCCTCGAATGATCGTAGGTAAGCGGCGTTGCAATTTTTGACGGAACAGATTACGTGACGCGAATGACAGAACTGAAGTTCCTTCCGTAGCTCCAGCAACCTTTCCGCTGACAGGCAAAGCTCGCTCCCCGAGCAAAATTGCGGACGCTGCAGCCAGATCGGTCAGCCCCAGCTCCTTGCGAGTCTCTTCCAGACCAATAAAAAAGAACAATTCGCCCGGCGTCAGGTCACGATAGTGAAATTACGTATAACGATTGTCGCTCATCGATATCTTTCAGCCCCGGAGGTAAACGAGCGCTGAATGTATCAAGCGACGATCCGAACGCATCTCAAAATTGAATCGCCTCACACGCCGGCAACGCCCGCTACACCGCCCAAAGCGGCCCTTCCTGCATCGCACCGATTTGCTCGCGCAATTCGAGCACGCGCTCCTCCCAATAGCGCTGCGTGTTGAACCACGGAAACGCGGCCGGAAAAGCCGGATCGTCCCAGCGGCGTGCAAGCCACGCCGCGTAGTGAATGAGACGCAGCGTGCGCAGTGCCTCGACCAGATGCAACTCGCGCGGCTCAAACTCGCAGAAGTCCTCATAACCCGCGAGCAAATCGGCGAGCGCACGCGACGCGTCGGCGCGGCCGCCTGGCAGCAGCAGCCACAAGTCCTGCACCGCCGGGCCCATGCGGCTATCGTCGAAATCGACGAAGTGCGGGCCGGCATCGGTCCACAGCACGTTGCTCGGATGGCAGTCGCCGTGCAGGCGCAACTGGCGCACTTCGCCCGCACGCTCGAAAGCGCGCTCGACACCTTCGAGCGCCAGCGTCACCGCCGCCTCGTACGGCGCGCGCACGTCGAGCGGGACGAAATCGTGCGTGAGCAGATAGTCGCGCGGCTCATAGCCGAACGCTTGAATATCGAGCACAGGACGCGCGGCGTACGGCCTGCTCGCACCCACCGCATGAATACGTCCAATGAAGCGGCCGAGCCATTCGAGCGTATCGCGCCGGTCGATCTCGGGCGCGCGTCCGCCGCGCCGCTCGAAGATCGCAAAGCGAAAGCCGTCGAATTCGTGGAGCGTGCGCCCTTCGGTCACGCGCGCCGGCACTGCGGGAATCTCACGCGCGGCGAGCTCGGCGACGAATGCGTGCTCTTCGAGAATCGCTTCGTTCGACCAGCGCTGCGGCCGGTAGAACTTCGCGATCACGGGCGGCCCGTCTTCGACGCCCACTTGGTACACGCGGTTTTCGTAGCTGTTGAGCGGCAGCAGGCGCCCATCGGTGCGCACGCCGGTGTCGATGAGCACGCTGTCGATGGCGTCGAGCACGCATTCCGGCGTGAGCCGGGTGAACGGATGGGCGGCCGCGCCACGATCGGCGGGCTCGCCATCCGCTTCGGAGGAGGGATCGAAATTGGAGTCGTTCATGCCTGCATTGTGCCGCATGAGCGCGCTTGCCATCGCGCACACTGCCGCACAAGCAGGCAGAAAAACCGATAGAGCCTAGTAGACGCTATGGACCTGCATTCAATGCATCAATTCGGAGGCCGGCCGCACGAGGTCGCCGGTGTCGATCAGGTCTTCCAAAAAGAACGGTTCAGTGTTGAGTTGCAGCGACGCGCCGGGCTCGCCGGCATACCAGGCCACCATCGCCATGTCCCCGAGAATTCGCATCACGATGCCGCGGGCGCCAGCAGGCACCGCAATATGCACGGACCGGACGATCGAACCGACTTGCATGATATTTCCCCCGTTCTATGTTGCCGGCAAAGCCAGAGCCAGAGCCAGAGCCAGATTCAGATTCAGAGCGAGCCGCCCTGGCGGTCAAACCGCGTGACGGACAAGCCGTTGCGCGTACATCCCATTGTTCCTGCATTAGCGGATGCGGGAAAGCCAAAGCTAATAGTAGAAATGCCTCTACTTCCCGAAATCACACTTACGAACACCTGACCGTGCTTTTTGGAGAAGCGCCCGGCCGGCCAGGAAGCGGCACCATGATAAACCGTCGCGCATGGATGAAAGGCGAACGCAAGTGTGAGAACAGTCATTGCAAGCCATCGTGTGAATCGCGGGACTGCCC
Source organism: Trinickia sp. (assembly GCA_035308085.1). Lineage (GTDB taxonomy): Bacteria > Pseudomonadota > Gammaproteobacteria > Burkholderiales > Burkholderiaceae > Trinickia_A. Next base: position 3,659 of record DATGHJ010000519.1, read on the forward strand.
CGCAAGCCGCGCAGCACGGGCCTTTCCGGGGTCGGAAGCGGCGCTGCGCAGCGTCGCTCGGCAACCGGCACCGCCCGAATGGTCTCCTATACTCAATTAAAGCAGACGGGCGCCGAGTGCGATGCAACGTCTGCACGGTTCACCGAGTTCACGGGGTTCCCATAACGACCACTAAAGTGGAGACACAGCATGACGACCTACTTCACCACCGGCGATTTCATCTTGGTCATCCCGATGGCGCTTGCCGGCGCACTCTTTCTCGGCGCGCTGCCGACGTCATCCGCGTTCAAGCACAACGTGCTGCGCGTGCTTGGCGCGCTGCTCGGCGTGGCCTTTGCGGTGGTGCTGGTCGAAGGGCTTCCCGTCCTGATGTAGCGCCGCGAAGCGCTCACTTCGCACGCCTGACATCCGTCAGGCGGTTTTCGGTTTCCCGATGGTCCGCACCGGCTGTCGTCAGCGACGCCGGTGCGTCCTGTTTGCGTCGACGCGCGAATCAAATCGCCTGATCGGTCGACGGCTTTTCCCACAGATTGATGCCGCCCTCGGTCGCGTAGCGATCGATTTCCGCGAGCTCCTCTTGCGAGAACGCGAGATTCTTCAGCGCCCCGACGTTCTCCCGCACCTGCTCCGGCTTGCTCGCACCGATCAGCGCCGAGGTCACGCGCGCATCGCGCAGCACCCACGCGAGCGCCATCTGCGCGAGGCTCTGGCCGCGCCGCTCGGCGATCGCATTGAGCTTGCGCACGTGCTCGATGTTCTCCGCGCTCAGGTGGCCTTGCTGCAACGAGCCGCCGCCGGGCTTGTTGACGCGCGCATCGGCAGGCACGCCGTTCAGGTACTTCGCGGTCAAGAGCCCTTGCGCGAGAGGCGTGAACGCGATGCTGCCCGCGCCGACTTCATCGAGCGTATCGAGCAGCTCGCCTTCGATCCAGCGGTTGAGCATGTTGTACGCGGGCTGATGAATCAAGAGCGGCACCTTGTGCTCGCGCAATAGCTTCGCCATCTCGCGCGTCTTCGCAGCCGAGTACGACGAGATGCCGACATAGAGCGCCTTGCCTTGCTGGACGGCCGTCGCGAGCGCGCTGGCGGTTTCTTCGAGAGGCGTGTCGGCGTCGAAGCGATGCGAGTAGAAGATGTCGACGTAATCGAGCCCCATGCGCTGCAGGCTCTGATCGAGGCTCGCGAGCACGTACTTGCGCGAGCCGCCGCCTTGGCCATACGGGCCGGGCCACATGTCCCAGCCAGCCTTCGACGAGATCAAGAGTTCGTCGCGATACGGCTTGAAATCGTCCTTGAAGAGCCGGCCGAAATTGGTTTCGGCGCTGCCGTACGGCGGGCCGTAGTTGTTCGCGAGATCGAAGTGCGTGATGCCCAGATCGAACGCCGCGCGCAGGATGTCGCGTTGCGTGGAGAGCGGCGTCGTGTCGCCGAAGTTGTGCCACAACCCGAGCGAAAGTGCCGGTAGCTTGAGCCCCGACTTGCCGCATACGCGGTACTGCATATCCGAATAGCGTTCCGTTGCTGCTTCGTAGGCCATGTGAATCCTCGATGAAAGCGTGGATGAGTGCACGGCCTCGCGCGGCCGCCCAACCGGATATGTTAGCTAAACGCGTCTGTCCGTGCTGACGGCCGCAAGCGGCCCGGATAGTGGGATTCGGTGCGCCGCGCTCGGCCTGAATGAGCCGGGGCGCCGAAGCCATGAAGCGCCCGCCCAAGGGATGGACGACATCATGCAGGTCTCATACACTGCCGCGTCCGGGTTTTTATCGATGGGAGCTTCACATGATCAAGGCGATTTCGCTTGCGCTGATCGTCGGCGGCGTCGTGCTGCTGTATTTCGGCGGCCAGTCGTTTCACTCGTTTGCCAACGACATGTCGCGCGTGTTCACCGGCGCGCCGACCAACAAGACGATCGCGCTGATCGCGGGCGGCGTCGTGGCGACGGTCGCGGGGCTGATCGGGCTCGCATCGTCGTCGGGCAAGCGTTGACCAGGGGGAACCGGGCGGCGGCTCGCGAAGTTCGCGCGTGCCGATCAAGAAACCGTGGCGCCGGCTTCATTGCAGCGGCCGGCTCCATCCGCCCCTCTTAAAGCGCCACTTCAGGTTTGGAAGCTGAGCGCGAGCCGGGCAGCGGCACGTTGCTCGCGCCGTGATACGTGAAAACAAGCGAAAACTTCACGTCGTCGGACAAATTCTGTCCCGCCGAATGCAGCGTATTGCAGTGGAAGAAAACGACATCGCCCGGCTGCAATTCCGGCGACACCGCCGTGTGAATCAGCGCCTGATTTTCCGGCAGATCGGAGCGGAAAAACTTCGCTTCGTCGAAACGATCCGACGTGAACGCGGTGTTGTGGGAGCCCGGCACGAACCATAGCCCGCCGTTGTTGACCGTTTCGGGCCCGAGGGCAAGCCACGTCGACACCAGATCGTCGCGCTCGAACGACCAGTAACGCGCATCGCGATGCCAGCCGGTCAGACTGCCGTAGCGCGGGTGCTTCGTCATCAGGCAGTTGTGATGCGCGCGCGACAGGCGCGGCTCCTCGCCGAAATACAGTTCCATCCAGCCCTTGATTTCCGGCGCCGTCGACCACTCGCGCCAGAGCGCGTGGCGCACGTAAGCGTCGAGCAGACGCCGCACCGTATGGCCGCCCGGCGCCTCTTTCGAGTCCGGAGCGCCCGGATAGCGCAAATCGGCTTCGAATTCGAGCGGCGCGGCTGCTTCCTCGAGTTGCTGCTGCGCGAGCGCCTTGAGCGCGTCGCACCGCTCGGGCGCGACAAGTCCCGGCACGACCACGAAGCCGCGTTCCCGCAGCGTTTGCACCTGTTCCTTTTTTGAATGCTCTGGCATGAGGCGATCCGTATTGCGTTTTACGCAGGTTGACGTTTTGGCGAATGGATCGATTGTAAAGCGGGCATGATCGGCGCGGGCGCGCGCTGCACGGCGCTCGTGCATCGATGCACGCAAATTGTTCGCAACGTCCGCGAAAACGGCGCGATCTTTCTTGGTAAAAACCCCTAACCTTAGTGGGAGCAAGCAGACTTTCGCCGGTCACGAATCACGTGTAGTCTGCATCGATGTCGATTGCATCCGCTTTCTGCGCGCGGTCCGCCAGGATCGCCGCCGCGTCCAGCCCTGATTTGGGCCACCCCGTCCCGCGTGCTGGCATACATGCTGCTCCGTCTAGCTTGCCGCCGCTCACGTCCTGCGACGCCCTTCCCCTTTCGCTCGAACCATGCACACTCGCCTGACTACCGGTATCAAGCGCGTCGCCTTGAGGGCGGCTCGCCCCGCACGACGCCAGATCGTGCGTGCGCTGCGCCATCACGCGGCGCGCACCCGCCAACTCGCGCAACAACGGCAGGCCTCGTCGGCTGACGGCTTGCGCGCCTGGTTTCAAACGATCCTCTCGATGCTGCGCGTGCGAGCCGGGGCGCGCCCGTTTTCGCGCTTCTCGCTGCGCACGCTGCTGCCCAAGCCGCCGGTCGTGTTCCGCGCACTGACCTCGCGCCACACGCCGGGCGTTTCGCTGCGCGGCGCGAGCCGCCGTCCGCGCCGCCTCGCGGCCAGCACCGGTTGGTTCGCGTTCGCCGCGCGCTGAGTCGCAGCATCAAGTCATAGAAAAAAACCCCGGTGCTTGCACCGGGGTTTTTATTGACTACGTTCGCGCGACTCAGGCCACTGCTACCACGGCTTCCGTACCGGCGGCTTCCGCGAGTGCCAGCGCCTTGTCGGTCGCTTCCCACGAGAATTCCGGCTCTTCACGGCCGAAGTGACCATACGCCGCAGTCTTTTCGTAGACCGGACGCAGCAGGTCGAGCATCTGGACGATGCCCTTCGGACGCAGATCAAAGTGCTCGCCCACGAGCTTCGTGATCGTCTCGTCCGACACGCGACCCGTGCCGAACGTGTTGACCATCACCGACGTGGGCCGCGCCACGCCAATCGCGTACGACACTTGAATCAGGCAGCGCGACGCGAGGCCCGCGGCCACGATGTTCTTCGCGACATAGCGGCCGGCGTACGCGGCCGAGCGGTCGACCTTCGACGGGTCCTTGCCCGAGAACGCGCCGCCGCCGTGCGGCGCCGCGCCGCCATACGTATCGACGATGATCTTGCGGCCCGTCAGACCGCAGTCGCCTTGCGGCCCGCCGATCACGAACCGGCCGGTCGGGTTCACGAGGAACTTGATGTCGCCCTTGATCAGGTCCGCGGGCAGCGTCGGC
>DATGHJ010000520.1:0-2032 GCA_035308085.1 Trinickia sp.
TCGCGCCCATCGGCAAGGGGCAGCGCGGCCTGCTCGTGGCCTCGCCGAAGTCGGGCAAAACCGTGATGCTCCAGCACATCGCGCACGCCATCAAGCAGAACCACCCCGACGTGATCCTGTTCGTGCTGCTGATCGACGAGCGTCCGGAAGAAGTGACGGAAATGCAGCGCTCCGTGACGGGCGAAGTGATCGCGTCGACGTTCGACGAACCGGCCACGCGTCACGTGCAAGTCGCCGAAATGGTGATCGAGAAGGCCAAGCGCCTCGTCGAAATGAAGCACGATGTCGTGATTCTGCTCGACTCGATCACGCGTCTCGCACGTGCATACAACACGGTCATTCCGGCGTCGGGCAAGGTGCTGACGGGGGGCGTCGATGCGAACGCGCTGCAGCGTCCGAAGCGCTTCTTCGGCGCGGCGCGCAACATCGAGGAAGGCGGCTCGCTCACGATCATCGGCACCGCGCTGATCGAAACCGGCAGCCGCATGGACGACGTGATCTACGAAGAGTTCAAGGGCACCGGCAACATGGAAGTGCACCTCGAACGGCGTCTCGCGGAAAAGCGCGTATACCCTTCGATCAACCTGAACAAGTCGGGCACGCGCCGCGAAGAACTGCTGATCAAGCCGGAAGTCCTGCAAAAGATCTGGGTGCTGCGCAAGTTCATCCACGACATGGATGAAGTCGAGGCAATGGAATTCCTGCTCGACAAGATCCGCCAGACGAAGGGCAATTCCGAGTTCTTCGATCTGATGCGCCGCGGCGGCTGATACACCCGGCTAAGGCTCTTAGCACGAAACCGTCCGCCTTGCGGACGGTTTTTTTTCGCCCGCGACGGATGCGCGGCACCTGTCGCAAGTCACCTTCGAACATGTACGTATAGGGTGTTCGCGTGCACGGCGCCCGCCGCCGTCGCGTTCGACGCGCTCGCGGCGTTGGCGGCTTTTCTGATGACGCGCCTCACGCCCGACGTCGGCCAAAGCGCGCTGATCGTGCCGTTGCTGTTGCGCGGTCTGCTGTTGCTGTTCATCGTGCTTCCGGTCGCAAACGTGACTCACCGACGGCTTCGCCGCCGCGGGCCACACGCACGGCGCGGCGCATTCGCTCGCGTTCGTCGAAGTGAGCAAGAGGGTCTCGCAGCAGGCAAGCTTCCTGAGCTCGCTCGACGGTTTTCACTTCCTGATCGGCGTGGCGATGTGCGGCGGTATATTTGCGGCGTGGCAAAGGCAGATCAATTGAGTTACGTTTCCTTCACCGACTGATTGGAGCGATGCGTGCATCGCTTTTCGCTTAGACCATGCTTTCCAAATTCACTCAGTGGTTCGATAACCGGCGGCGCGACCGCGCACTGCGCGAGCACGCGATCGCCGGCGACGTCTGGCAGGCCACTCTCGACGGCCTCCCGTTTCTCGCGCACCTCGACGGGGCCGACGTCACCCGCCTGCGCGACTTGACGAGCCTCTTCATCGCGCAAAAGGAGTTCTCCACGGCGCACGAGCTCGAACTGACCGACGCGATGACCGTCGCGATCGCCGCGCAAGCATGCCTGCCGGTGCTGAATCTGAGCCTCGACTTGTACCGCGGCTGGGTCGGCGTGATCGTGTATCCGGGCGAGTTCATCATCCGCAAGACCGTCGAGGACGAGGACGGCGTCGTGCACGAAGTCGAGCACGACGCGAGTGGCGAGGCATGGGAAGGCGGCCCGGTGATCCTCTCCTGGGAGGATGCGCAAATGACCGACGGCCAGAACGCCTACAACGTCGTCATCCACGAGTTCGCGCACAAGATCGACATGCTGACGGGCGAAACCGACGGCCATCCGCCGCTCTTCAGGCGCTGGCACGCCCCGCTCGACGCCACCGGCTGGGCCGACGTGTTCGATCACGCCTATGACCAGTTCTGCGCGCGTGTCGACGCCGTGCCCGAGCGGCGCTGGGCGCGCTTCGAGCGCGAATCGCTGATCGATCCCTATGCAGCCGACCATCCATCGGAATTTTTTGCCGTGTGCACGGAGGCCTTGTTCGTGAAGCCG
>DATGHJ010000521.1:0-4741 GCA_035308085.1 Trinickia sp.
GGTGAAGAAGGTGCCGCTGCTGCGCGGAAAATCGGTCTTCAATCTGTTCTTCGAGCCCTCCACCCGCACCCGCACCACTTTCGAGATCGCGGCCAAGCGCCTCTCCGCCGACGTCTTCAACCTCAACATCGCCGCGTCCTCGTCGACGAAAGGCGAAACGCTGCTCGACACGGTGGACAACCTCTCGGCGATGCACGCCGACATGTTCGTCGTGCGCCACGCGTCGAGCGGCGCGCCGTATCTGATCGCCGAGCACTGCGCGCCTCACGTGCACGTGATCAACGCCGGCGACGGACGCCACGCGCATCCGACGCAGGGTTTGCTCGACATGTACACGATCCGCCACTACAAGCGTGATTTCACGAACCTGCGCGTGGCGATCGTCGGCGACATCCTGCATTCGCGCGTCGCGCGCTCCGACATCCATGCGTTGACTACGCTCGGCGTGCCCGAAGTGCGCGCGGTCGGCCCGCGCACGCTGCTGCCGGGCGGCCTCGAGCAGATGGGCGTGCGTGTCTTTCACAATCTCGACGAAGGGCTGAAGGACGTCGACGTGATCATCATGCTGCGCTTGCAGAACGAACGGATGAGCGGCGCGCTCTTGCCGTCGGCGCAGGAGTACTTCAAGAGCTGGGGGCTGACGCCCGAGCGCCTCGCGCTCGCGAAGCCCGATGCGATCGTCATGCACCCGGGCCCGATGAACCGCGGCGTCGAAATCGATTCGCAAGTGGCCGATGGTCCGCAATCGGTGATCCTGAATCAGGTGACGTTCGGTATTGCCGTGCGCATGGCCGTGATGGGCATTGTCGCAGGTAACAACGACTGAACCGGCCGCACGTAACAGAACTGAAGCGTAAGCAACGCAGAAAAAAGGCAGCGCATGAAGATCCATATTCAAGGCGGCACGCTGATTGATCCGGCGTCCGGCACCGAACAACAGGCGGATGTGTTTATTGCCGCGGGCAAGATCGTCTCGATCGGCGCGGCGCCGGCCGACTTCAACGCGGCGAAGACGGTCGACGCGAAGGGCCTCTATGTGGCTCCGGGTTTCGTCGATTTATCGGCGCGGCTGCGCGAGCCCGGTTACGAGCACAAAGCGACGCTCGTCTCCGAAATGGCCGCCGCGCTCGCGGGCGGCGTGACGAGTCTTGTCTGCCCGCCGGACACCGACCCGGTGCTCGACGAGCCAGGTCTCGTCGAAATGCTGAAATTCCGCGCGCGCAATCTGAATCAGGCGCATGTGTACCCACTTGGCGCGCTGACGGTCGGGCTCAAGGGGCAGGTCATCACCGAGATGGTCGCGCTGACCGAATCGGGCTGCATTGGCTTTTCGCAGGCCGACAATCCAATCGTCGATACGCAAGTCTTGCTGCGTGCGCTGCAATACGCGAGCACCTACGGCTATACGGTGTGGCTGCGTCCGCTGGATGCGTATCTCGCGAAGGGCGGCGTGGCGGCGAGCGGCGCGGTGGCGTCGCGGCTCGGTTTGTCGGGCGTGCCGGTGTCGGCCGAAACGATCGCACTCCATACGATTTTCGAATTGATACGCGTGACAGGCGCGCGCGTGCATCTGTCGCATCTGTCGTCGGCGGCGGGCATCGCGCTCGTGCGCGAAGCGAAGGCCGAAGGGCTGCCCGTGACGTGCGACATTGCCGTGAATCACATCCACTTGATCGACGTCGACATCGGCTACTTCGATGCACAGTTCCGGCTCGATCCGCCACTGCGGGGCCAGCGCGACCGCGACGCGATTCGCGCGGGCCTCGTCGACGGCACCATCGATGCGATTTGCTCGGACCATACCCCAGTGGACGACGACGAGAAGCTGCTGCCGTTCGCCGAAGCGACGCCGGGGGCGACGGGCCTGGAACTGCTGCTGTCGCTGACCGTGAAGTGGGCGAGCGAGGCGGGCGTGCCGCTCGGGAAGGCGCTGAGCAGGATCACCAATGCGCCCGCCGACGTGCTGAAGCTGCCTGCCGGACGTATCGCGGCGGGCGGGGTAGCCGACCTGTGCGTCTTCGATCTGGGCGCGCACTGGCGTGTCGAGCCACGCGCGTTGAAGAGCCAGGGCCATAACACGCCGTTTCTCGGCTACGAACTGCCGGCGCGCGTGCGCGCGACGATCGTCTCCGGACACGTCGCGTTCGAACCGCGCTGACTCATACACGGAATCAGACGATGAACATCGCGCTTCGCAAGCTTCGGCTCGTCACGCATCTGCTGCACGGCATGTGGATCGTCGCCACGCGCTTTCCGCGCGCGAGCGACGAGCAGAAGCTCGAAATGAATCGCAAGTGGTCGCTGAAGATGCTGCGTCTGGCCGGCATGCGCCTCGTCGTGCACAACGACGAAGCACGGCTCGATCACGGCGCGCTGGTGGTCGGCAATCATGTGTCGTGGATCGATATTTACGTGATCAACGCATGGCGGCCGACGCCGTTCGTCTCGAAGGCCGAGATCCGCAATTGGCCTGTGGTGGGATGGCTCGCGCACCAGCTCGGCACGGTGTTCATCCAGCGCGAAAAGCGCAGCGACGCGAAGCGGATCATGCACGAGCTCGCCGACCGGCTGAGCGCGGGTGAGCTGATGTGCGTGTTTCCGGAGGGCACCACTTCTGATGGGCTCGCGTTGCTGCCGTTTCACACGAATATGTTTCAAGCGGCGGTTTCGGCGGGTTGCCCGGTGCAGCCGATTTGCCTGATGTACGAAGACGCGCAGGGCCGGCAATCGACGGCGCCCGCCTATATCGATGACGTGTCGCTTGCCGATTCGCTGAACGCGCTGCTGCGCGGTGGACCGTTGACCGCGCACCTTTATGTGGGCGCGCCGATCATGGCCGGGCCGGATAGGCGTTCGCTGGCTGCGCTGGCGCAGGAGTCGGTGGCCGGTGCGCTCGCCGAAATGCAAGCGGCGGTCGGGCGCGGCTCGGTTTCAGCGCTGCGACCGTGCGAAACGAATATTCCCGCGGACGAACGCTTCCAGCTTCGCGACTGAGGTTGCGATGGCTTCGCCCGCGGTGTCGATTGCCAGATTAGGTGCCGGCGGCACTTCGTATGCCGACGATACCCCGGTGAATTCGGGGATTTCCCCTCGACGTGCGCGAGCATAGAGCCCCTTCGGATCGCGGGCCTCGCAGCACGACAGATTGCTGCTGATATGAATCTCGAAGAAGCGCTCCCCGATGATCTCGCGTGCCAGCTTGCGGTGGACGATCAGGGGGGAGATCAGCGAACAGATGACGAGGAAACCCTCGGCCTTGAACAACGCGGCGACTTCGGCGGTGCGGCGAACGTTTTCGAGGCGATCGTGGTAGCTGAAGCCGAGGCCAGCGTTCAAACCCTTTCGAAGTTCGTCGCCATCCAGGACGACCGTCATGCAGCGCTCCGTCTGCAGGCGTTCTTTCAAACCGTTCGCAATCGTGGATTTGCCTGCACCCGACATGCCGGTGAGCCAAATCACGCCGCCATGATCGCGCGGTAGCGCTGCGACATTGGCGCGGGGTTCAAGGTTACTCCAGGGACCCATTGCGGCGGCGGCCTGCAATTCGGATGGTGACAGCGCGGTATTTCCCAAGACTTTTCTCCAGCCTGGCCCGCTCATAAATAAGCATAAGGGCCACAACAACATAAAGGTCATTATATTGGGAGTCTTAAGCGGAACTATAAAACTCATTACGACCTTTGTTACAGAATATTGACGGACGTCAGATTGGTGCCATGCGGGTGTCAGGCAGGGTTGGCGAGACGTCGGATCATTCTGCAAAGCGGCGCGTATTTCGAGCAAAGAAGCAATTTTTTCCTGCGGACCTGCAACCGATGGGCATCAATTGCCGGAAGCCTTGCATTCCGCGCAATCGACCTGCGCCACGGTGCGCTCAGCGGGATCGGCTGCGAGACGAACCGCCGACAGGCGGTTACCCCAGACGCATCCCGAATCGAGTCCGATCAAGTTGTCTCGCAGCATCAGGCCAAGCGCGGCCCAATGCCCGAAGACGACGGTGACATTTTCAGTCTGGCGTTGCGGCGCATCGAACCACGGCAAGTACCCTTGCGGCGCCGAGTTCGGCCCGCCGTTCGCCGCGAACTCCATTGCGCCGTCGGTTGTGCAGAAGCGGATTCGCGTGAACGCATTGAATGCGACGCGCATGCGGTCTGCTCGCTTCAAGTCTGAGCTCCAGCGGCGCGGCTCGTTCCCATAAAGGTCTTTGAGCGTCTCAATCCATGTCGGTGCGCGCAGCGCGCGCTGCAGCTCATCGGCGAGCTCGAGCGTCAGTGTCACGTCCCACTGCGGCAACACACCCGCATGCACCATGAGCATGCCGCGCTCGAAATGGGCGAACGGCCGCTGGCGGACCCACTCGATCAGCTCCGCGGCGTCGGGGGCCGCAAGGATGTCGTCGAGCGTATCGCTGCTCTTGGTGCGACGAATGCCGGCGGAAGCCGCGAGAAGGTGAAGGTCATGGTTGCCGAGCACGGCTACCGCACGCTCCCCGAACCCGACGACGTCGCGCAGCGTTGCGAGAGACTCCGGACCGCGGTTGATCAGATCGCCGGCGAACCAGAGCGGGGTGTTATTGCTGGGAGACAGCCGCTTTAACAAGCGCTGAAACGGGAGGCGGCAGCCTTGGAGATCGCCGAAAGCGTAGGGCGGAGGAATTTGTTCGATCATGGTTGGGTGAGCGCGCGGACAACCGGTGGCACGCTGCGGCGCGGTCGGTTCGGCTTGCAATTCGGGATTCAAT
>DATGHJ010000522.1:0-7470 GCA_035308085.1 Trinickia sp.
GGCCCATTCCAATAAGGTGCAACCGACGCGGGCGCGTAGTTTAACGGTTGCACCCCAACGTTGCAGCCAAACCAAGGGTTCTCCCTAGCAAAATTCTCAGACGAATGGCAAGGTTTGTAAGCAACTTTTGCGCCAATCCGCCAAAATATTGTAAAGTTGGGATCCGAGTGTTGACCTTCGTCCGAAATCGCCGTATAACGTTCGGGCAGGATTTCAAGCGGCGAGTGAATTGGTCTTTCGTAGTTCGCCCATCAACGGTACTCCGGTTGGTCCCATTACCCCCTTCCTTGATTTTCATGCGCACCCATTGGGCTTCGGCCTTATTTACCATCTTTAGGAACAAGTAATATGGAAACCGGTACCGTCAAGTGGTTCAATGACGCAAAGGGCTTTGGCTTCATCACGCCGGACGGCGGCGGCGAAGATCTGTTCGCGCATTTCTCGGAAATCCGCACGGAAGGCTTCAAGACGCTGCAAGAAAACCAGAAAGTGACGTTCGACGTTAAGACTGGCCCGAAGGGCAAGCAAGCCGCGAACATCAAGCCGGTGTAAGCGAGCGCAGCCTTAAAAGGATGCAAAAAGCCCCGCAATTGCGGGGCTTTTTATTTGTCGTACGAGATAATCCGCTGCGCGTGAAATCGCTTCAATGGAAAATGCGTTGCGCATGAATTCCAAGGCCGGTCGCCACGCTGGCGAGGCGGTCGCCGAACACCGGCTTGGCAGCGGGAAAAGCGCCAGCCAAGGCGTTCGATAGGAACGCGAGGCCCGTCGAACCGCCCGTGAAGTAGATCGCGCCGACGTCGCGCGGTGCGATGCCGGCCGCCAGCACCGTATCGCGCGCGGCCTGGACAATGCGCTCGACTTCGTCGCGACCGGCTTCGATCAGCTGTGCCTCGTCGAACGCGAGCCGCAGCTCATCCTCCACCTCCTCCAGATCGATCAGCGTCTGGCCGCCGGCCGCGACGCCAATCTTCGCCTCCTCCGCACGCGCCGCCAGCGCGTGGCCGAAACGCCGCTCGACGACGCGCATCAGGCGGTCGTGCTGTCGCAACTCGGTGTAAAGGTGCCGCATCAGCTTCAATTCGCTGACGCGCTTCGGCGCATAGACGGTGTTGATCAAATGCCAGGTTGCGAGATCGAAATAGATGCGGTTCGGCAGTTCGCGTCCTTCCGGATCGAGCGAGCGGTAGCCGAGTTCGCGCAGGATCGTCGTGAGCTCGACGCGCCGGTCGAAATCCGTGCCGGCGACGTGCACGCCGTGATGCGCGAGCACGTCGTCCTTGCGCTCGATCCGGTTCATGCGCTCCGGGCCGACGCGCACGAGCGAAAAGTCCGACGTACCCCCGCCGATATCGGCGACCAGCACGAGACCTTCTTCGTTGAGCCGCGATTCGTAGTCGAACGCCGCGGCGATCGGCTCGTACTGGAAGTGGATCTCAGTGAAGCCGACCGAGCGTGCCGCCGCTTCGAGCTGCTTCTGCGCGAGCGCATCGGCGCGCGGATCGTCGTCGACGAAAAATACCGGACGGCCGAGCACCGCTCGCGCGATCGGCGCGCCGGCGAACGCCTCGGCCTTGCGCTTCAAGTGGTCGACGAAGATTGCGATGATGTCGGTGTATTTGATCGCGGAGCCGTCGCCGAGGTCGGTCGTCGTTTCCGCGAGCGCCGAGCCGAGGATGCTCTTCATCGAGCGCATCAGGCGGCCGTCGAAGCCGTCGATATACGCCTCGAGCGCGGCGCGGCCGTATTCGCGCGTGTGTTCGTCGGTGTTGAAGAAGACCGAGGTGGGGAGCGTCGTGTAGGCGCCCTCGACCGGTGCGAGCCGCACGCCGCCGCCGGCAGGCAGCGCCACGGCCGAGTTCGAGGTGCCGAAGTCAATCGCGCAGTAAGTCATGGCTTAAATCGCATCACGCCTGGCGCGAACAATTGAGGACGGGTTTTTTATCATAAAAGCACGGCGGCCAGCAACCCGGGCGCGCCCGCCTTCGCGCGCATCGAGACGTCGCGGAACGCAATTTGCTCACGGCTAGCGACTCACTATCGATTTTCTTTGCCCGCGTTTTGCGCGCATGACGGGTTCAGGAGCATCCACGCAATGACTCACGAAACCATGTCGCAGACGGCGCCCGACATCATCGAAACCGACCTGCCCTCCCGCCTCGACCGCCTGCCGTGGGGACGCTTTCACACGCTGATCGTCGTCGCGCTCGGCGTCACGTGGCTTTTGGACGGCCTCGAAGTCACGCTCGCGGGCGCGGTGGCAAGCGCGCTGAAAACAAGCCCGGTGCTGCGTTTCTCCAACGCCGACGTGGGCTTGGCAAGCAGCGCCTACATTGCCGGGGCCGTGCTCGGTGCGCTCTTCTTCGGCTGGCTCACCGACCGGCTCGGGCGCCGCAAGCTCTTCTTCATCACGCTGAGCCTCTATCTGGTGGCGACAGCGGCGACCGCGACCTCGTGGAATCTCGCGAGCTTCATCGTGTTCCGCTTCTTGACGGGCGCCGGAATCGGCGGCGAATACGCGGCGATCAACTCGACGATCCAGGAATTCACCCCGGCCCGCGTGCGCGGCTGGACCGATCTGGCCATCAACGGCACGTTCTGGGTCGGCGCGGCGCTTGGCGCGGGCGGCTCGATCGTGCTGCTCGATCCGCACATCCTGCCGGGCGACTGGGGCTGGCGCGCATGCTTCTTCATCGGCGCGGCGCTCGCGCTCGTCATCGTCTTCATGCGGATGTGGATACCGGAGAGCCCGCGATGGCTTCTCACGCACAATCAGCCGAGCCCTGCCCGCCAGATCGTCGAGGGGATCGAAGCGCACTTTCGCGAAGCGGGCCATGTGCTGCGCGACGAGAGCGTGCGCGTGCTGCGGCTGCGCGAGCGCAAAGGCACCGCGCTGCGTGAGGTGCTGCATGCGCTCTTCGTACTGCATCGACAGCGTTCGCTGGTCGGCCTCTCGCTGATGACGGCGCAGGCGTTCTTCTATAACGCGATCTTCTTCACCTACGCGCTCGTGCTGACCGAGTTCTATCGCGTGCCGGGCGACCATGTCGGCTGGTATCTGTTGCCGTTCGCGCTCGGGAATTTTCTCGGGCCGCTCGTGCTCGGCCATGCGTTCGATGCGATCGGCCGCCGCGCCATGATCGCGTTCACGTATGCGATATCCGGCGTCCTGCTGATCGCTTGCGGCTACTTGTTCGAGCGCGGCTCGCTCACCGTCGTCGAGCAGACTGTCGCGTGGATGGTGATTTTCTTCTTCGCGTCGGCGGCGGCGAGCTCGGCGTATCTCACCGTCAGCGAATCGTTTCCGCTCGAAATCCGCGCGCTCGCGATCGCGGTGTTCTATGCGTTCGGCACGGCGCTCGGCGGTATCGCCGGGCCGGCGTTCTTCGGGCGCCTCATTGATACGCATCAGCGCAGCGAGGTCTTCTCCGGCTATCTGGTCGGTTCCGCGCTGATGATCGCCGCGGCGCTCATTGCGGCGATCTGGGGCATCAACGCCGAGCGCAAGCCGCTCGAGCATGTCGCCCTGCCGTTATCGGCGGTTGGCGACGATCAATGGGCGTCACCGCACGGTGGGCCTGACGTAAGCGCTAGAGCGCAAACTTCAGGCAACCACAGCATGGGACCGGAGTAAGGCTCTGCATGGGGCCGGAGTCAATGCTGAAGCACGAACTCCGGTCGACAAAAAAACGCGCAGACGATGCTGCGCGTTTCCTACGTCGTGGCGAAAGCGGTGCCGATCAGAACGCCTTTTTCCACGCCCCCGCGTAAGCGATCTCACCGAGCGGCAAGCGCGTGCGCGGCGCCTTTTCGCGATCGCGCAGCACCGGATCGAGCTTGTCGGCGTCGCCGTGGTGGCCGATCGAAATGAACGCGATCGCTTCGACATCGTCCGGCAGCGTGAACGCCTCGTGGAACGCCTTCTGGTCGAAGCCGCTCATCTGGTGCGCGGCGAGACCCAGCGCGTGAGCCTGCAGCACCAGCGAGAAGCCCGCTGCGCCCGCGTCATACGGCGCGACGCGGTTCACTTCGCCCTTCGCGTTCAGCTTGTGCGCCGTCACCGCGATCAGCACCGGCGCGTTCGCGTTCCAGCCTTGGTTGAACGGCACGAGCGTCGCGAAGGCGCGCTTGAACGACGCTTCGTCCGCGTGACGGTCGAACACGATGAAGCGCCACGGCTGCATGTTGTAGCCCGACGGCGCCCAACGCGCCGCTTCGAGCACGGAGTGCAGCTGCGCGCGGCTGATCGGTTCGTTCGAATACGCGCGCGGGCTCCATCGGCCGGCGATCAGTTCGTGAATCGGGGTTTCGGTCGGTGCGGGTTTCTTGGACATGAGCTTCTCTTGGTCGAGTTCGGAAAACGGCGGCCAGCGCCCGGCCGAATAGCATAACCGTCCTCGCCCAAGCGCGCTCACCCGTTAGCGTGAAAGCCATTCATCCGTTTCGATTTGGCATCGCGAAACGGTGACCGACGGCCTTATGCTGCGGACGCCGCCGCTCCGACCTCCCCACGCCGATTGATGCGCAACACGATGAACGACGCGATCAGACACAGACTGCCCGAAATCATCGACGCCACCGTGTACGTGCCGAGGCTTGCGCGCAGCATCCCGGCGCCGAGCGCCGCGAACGCCGCGCCGAGCTGGTGGCCCGCGACGATCCAGCCGAACACGACGGGCGCGGCGTCCTTGCCGTAAATGTCGGTGGTGAGGCGCACCGTGGGCGGCACGGTCGCGATCCAATCGAGCCCGTAGAACACTGCGAAAAGCGGCAGGCCGAAGAAGTCGACGCCGAACGCGTGCGGCAGATACATGAGCGACAGACCGCGCAGTCCGTAGTACCAGAACAGCAGCACGCGGCTGTTGAAGCGGTCGGAGAGCCAGCCTGAGAGCGTCGTGCCGAACAGATCGAAGACGCCCATCGCCGCGAGCAGCGACGCGCCCTGCACTTCCGACAAGCCGTAGTCGCCGCACATCGCGATCAGGTGCGTGCCGACATAGCCGTTCGTGCTCGCGCCGCAGATGAAGAAGCTGAAGAACAACAACCAGAAGTCACGGGTCTTGCTCGCCGACGCGAGCGTGCCGAACGCGATGGCGAGCGGGTTCTGCTTGGCGGCATCGTTTTTGACGGGCGCGTCATGCGGCTCGCCGAACGGCCGCAGCGACAGGTCGGCTGGTCGCTCCGGCAACAGAAACGCGACGAGCGGCAGCACCACGGCGGCGACCGCCGCGACGATCAGCACGACCGCGCGCCAGCCCTGATGCTCCACGACGGCGGCGAGCATCGGCAGAAACACGAGCTGCCCCGTGGCCGAGCTGGCGGTGAGCATGCCCATCACGAGACCGCGATGCGTGGTGAACCACCGGGTCACGACCGTCGCCGACAGCGTCAACGCCGCTACGCCTGTCGCGCCGCCCACCATCACGCCCCAGATCAGAATCATCTGCCACGGCGCCGTCATCAGCGACGACAGCGCGACGCCGCCAGCCATCGTGGCGAGCGCGGCCAGCACCGTCGGCCGCACGCCGAACCGCTGCATCGCGGCTGCGGCGAACGGGCCGGTCAGGCCGTACAGCGCGATGTTGACCGAGATCGCGAGCGAGATCGTCGCCCGGCTCCAGCCGAATTCGTGCTCGAGCGGCACCATCATCACGCTCGGCGTCGCGCGGGTGCCCGCCGCCGCGAGCAGCACGAGAAAAACCACCGCCGCCACGAGCCAGCCGTAGTGAAACCTCCCGCGTATCAGTTTTGTTGCCCAGTTCATCCACACTCCGATCCGCGCGCCCTTACGAGACCACGCAGCAGTTGATTGTTGCAACTTCTGACAAATATCTTGTGACCGATCGGTAACAATCAGAGTTGCGATGCTAGTTACCGATCGGTAACATGTCAAGAGATCGCCCTATGACGCGGACGGATATCCGTCGAGAGGCGCATCGCAGCGCGATGCCGGTGCCCGCGTCGCATCAAGCCTTTAGGTACTCAAGCAGGAGCCAGCGTGACTCGAACCGCTACCGATAAATCGTCCACGACGCCCGCGCGCGCCCACACCGCGGGCACCGAAGCGCAAGCGCAATTGCTGCGCGCCGCCGGCGAGCTGTTCTACCGGGAAGGCGTGCGGGCGGTCGGCGTCGATGCCGTGGTCGAACGGGCGGGCGTCAACAAGATGAGCTTGTACCGGCAGTTTGCGTCGAAGGACGATCTCGTCGTCGCGTATCTGGAGCAGTCCGACATCAGGTTTTTCGAGCGCTTCGAGCACAGCATCGCGAAGCATCCCGCCGATCCGGCCCGCCAGCTCGCGCAGTATTTCGAGGATTTGTGCGCGCGCGCGTCCGTCGAGGACTATCGCGGGTGCCCGTTCGTCAACGTGTCGGCGGAGTTTCCCGACGCGTCGCATCCGGCGCGGCTAGTCGTGTCGCGCAACAAGGCGAAGCTGATGGCGCGGCTCACGGAAATCGCCACGCAAGCCGGCGCGGATGACCCGCAGGCGCTGGCAGATGCGCTCGCGCTCTTGATCGAGGGTGTCTACGCGGCGAGCCAGACGTACGGCCCCGGATGCGGGCCGATCAAGGCGGCGCCGCGCGTGGCTGCGCAGCTTGTCGCGGCGGCGTGCGCTTAGAATGCACGCTTTCGATTGACCCACGAACCATGCCGACGTCCGCCGACTCCCACGACACGATCGTCGCCGCCACGCGCCACTGGCTGACGCGCGCGGTGATCGGGCTGAACCTGTGCCCGTTCGCGAAAAGCGTGCATGTGAAAAATCAGATCCGCTATGCGGTCAGCGAAGCGACGGACATGGAAGGCGTGTTGACGGATCTCGAAGCCGAGCTGAACGGGCTGGCGAGCGCCGATCCCGAGCGGATCGACACGACGCTCGTCATCTTCCCGCGCGCGCTCGCCGATTTTCTCGACTTCAACGATTGCTTGTTCTTTGCAGAGCGTTTGCTCAAGCAAATGCGGCTCGAAGGCACCCTGCAGATCGCGAGCTTCCACCCGCAGTATCAGTTCGAAGGCGCCGAACCCGGCGACATCGAGAACTACACGAACCGCGCGCCGTATCCGATCCTGCATGTGCTGCGCGAGTCGAGCATCGAGCGCGCGGTCGACGCGTTCCCCGACGCCGCCGATATCTACGAACGCAATCAGGAAACGCTGCGCCGCCTGGGTCACGAAGGCTGGCGGGAATGGATGCGCGAACAGCGCCAGGAATGACAACGTAAGCGCATGATGCGTCACGCGCGCAATTGAACACCTGCCGAATCCGCCGCGAATCCGCCCTGATCCGCCAACCTCAAGCCGCCGTAAAAAACCGCTCCCGCAACTCCTCGAGGCCAAGCGTGCCGAGCACTTCCCCCAGCCGCTCCGCCGGACGCCGCCGCGGCAAGTCCTTGTACTGCGCGATGATCAGCTCGTTCTTCATCGAGTGCTCCCAGCCGACAAGTTCCGTGACGCTCACCTGATAGCCGT
>DATGHJ010000523.1:0-2288 GCA_035308085.1 Trinickia sp.
GCATGGCGCTTGATGATGTTCCAGAACTGCTGACGTGTCATGCCGTCGCCGCGGTTCGTCACGAACAGCGCATCCGCCGCGCGCGCGCCGAGCAACGCGGGCCGCGCGGCGCGCAGATAGCGCTCGATCCAGCCGTGCGCCTCCTCGCCGAACGGGATCAGCCGTTCCTTCGAGCCCTTGCCGAGCACGCGCACGACGCCTTCGTTCAGGCCGACTTCGACCGTCTTCAGCGTGACGAGCTCGGTGACGCGCAAGCCGCTCGCATACATCAGCTCGAGCATCGTGCGGTCGCGCAGGCCGAGCGGCGTATCGATATCGGGCGCGCCGAGCAGCGCTTCGACTTGCGCTTCGGTGAGCGTCGATGGGAAACGCGGAGGCTGCTTGGCGGAGCGGATCTTGACCGTCGGGTCGGATGCAGCCCGGTGCTCGCGCACGGCCCACGCGTAGAAGCGCCGAAACACCGAGAGCCGCCGGTTCGCTGAAGTCGCTTTGTCACCGCGGCGCGCGGCGATATAGCCGTTCAGATGGAGTTCGCTCACACTGTCGATCGACGCCGAATGCGCGCTCGCGAGCCATTCGGCAAAAAGACGCAAGTCGCGGCGATAAGCGTCGAGCGTGTTGCGCGAGAGGCCGTGCTCGAGCCACAGCGCGTCGCAGAACGCATCGATCGTATCGGCGCTCGCAGTGAACGATGGCGATGGCGGCGGAGCCTCATCGGCGGCAACGGTGGCATCGGTCATATCGCGGCTCGTGCGTACTGAAGCAACCCTTCGTGAGCGAGCAGCCATCGTTTCGTGCGCCGCAAGTAGCCTTCTTCCGCCTCGTGCGCAAAGCCGCCGATACCGCTTGCCGCCACGACGCGATGGCACGGAATCACGATCGGAAACCGGTTGTCCCCGCACGCCTGACCCACCGCGCGCGCCACGCTGCCGACTTCCTTCGCGAGCTGCCCATAGGTCAGCACTTCGCCCGGCGCAATCGCGCAAATGCCCTTCCACACGCGTCGCTGGAATTCGGTGCCGACCACAGCGAGCGGCAGATCGAAGGTTGCGCGCGCGTCTTCGAAGTAGCGCTCGATCTGTTGCGCGGCACGCGCCGCAAGCGGCGAATCCGGCTCGACGCTTGCCGCCGTGTCCGGCAGATACACGATTTCGCGCACTTTCACGCCGTCGGTCCGAATGCCGACTTTGCCGAACGGCGCGTCGATCACTGCATTGAACATGCTGCCTCCCGCCGGTCCGCCCCAAGGGCGGCAGCCGCCCCCTCGCGGGGCGCGTCGCATGGGACCGGAGTAAGCGCTAAAGCGCCAACTCCGGTCGACGCTTTGCATGGGACCGGAGTAAGCGCTAAAGCGCCAACTCCGGTCGACAACGAACGATAGTGAGCGTGGGGGTCGTTCATATTTTTCTCCAAATGTGCTTGCGACTGCTCATCATGCGGCCGCGAGCGCCCACCGCACGTGCTCGCGAACGAGCGGCGACTCGTCAGCGGCGCGGCGCCTCAGAGCGGCAACGATATCCGCACGCGCCGCTTCGTCGATCGATGACGCCTCGGCGCGCAACGCATTGCCCATCGCGACCGCAATGTTGCGCAGCCACCGCTCGTAACCGATGCGCCGGATCGCGCTGCCCTGCATCCGCGTGTCGAATTCGTCCGCGCTCCAACCGAACAATTCGACGAGCGTCGCACGATCCAGGCCGTGCCGCACGTCGAAATCGTCGACGGGCGCGGCCTGCGCAAACTTGTTCCACGGACACACGAGCTGACAATCGTCGCACCCGTAGACACGATTGCCGATCAGCGGCCGCAAGTCTTCCGGAATGCTGCCCTTCAATTCGATCGTCAGATACGAAATGCAGCGCCGCGCGTCGACTCGATACGGCGCGACGATCGCGCCGGTCGGACACGCGTCGATGCAGCGCGTGCATTGCCCGCAATGCGCTCCCGGTGTTTCCGGTGCGTGCTTGGGCGACGTTTCGGGCTCGGTCGGCAGCGGCATGTCGACATAAATTTCGCCGAGGAAGAACAACGAACCGGTGTCGCGCTGCAGCAGCAACGTGTGCTTGCCGCGCCAACCGATGCCGGCCTTCTGCGCGAGTTCGATTTCGAGCACCGGCGCCGAATCGGTGAACACGCGATAGCCGTATGCCCCGATCTCGCCTTCGATGCGCTCCGCGAGCTGTTGCAGCCGGTTGCGCATGACCTTGTGATAATCGCGTCCGCGAGCGTAAATCGAGACGACGGCCGAGGACGGATCGGTAAGGCGCGCCATTTCATGCGCGCGCCAG
>DATGHJ010000524.1:0-16010 GCA_035308085.1 Trinickia sp.
GGGCAAATCGACGCTCGCGCGGCTGATGTTCCGCTTCTATGATCTGGATCGCGCGACGGGCGGTGCGATCACCATCGACGGGCAGGATATTTGCGACGTCACGCAGGATTCGCTGCGTGCTTCGATCGGCATCGTGCCGCAGGACACGGTGCTCTTCAACGATTCGATCTACTACAACATCGCATACGGACGGCCGACGGCCACGCGCGAGGAAGTGATCGCGGCGGCGCGCGCGGCGCACATCCACGAGTTCATCGAGGGGCTGCCGAAGGGATATGACACGCCGGTGGGCGAGCGCGGCTTGAAGCTCTCGGGCGGCGAGAAGCAGCGTGTCGCGATCGCGCGCACGATTCTCAAGAACCCGCCGATTCTGCTGTTCGACGAGGCGACGTCGGCGCTCGATTCGCGCTCTGAGCGCGCGATCCAGCGGGAGCTCGACCAGATCGCCCGGGAACGCACGACGCTCGTCATCGCGCACCGGCTTTCGACGGTCGTGCACGCGCAGCAGATCATCGTGATGGATCGCGGCAGGATCGTCGAGCGGGGCACGCATGCGGAGCTGTTGCGCGCGGGCGGGCTATTCGCGCAGATGTGGGCGCTGCAACAGCAGCGCGCGGCGTCGCAAGGCGAGGCGACGCCTGGTTGGGAGCCGCCCGTCAGCGCGGAAGACCCGCTCGAGAGCGCAGCGTCTCGTCCAGCGCCTTGAGCTGCGCGGGCGTGCCGACGTTCTCCCACGGACCTTCGTAAAGCTCACCGCTCACGCGTCCCGCGCCGATGGCCTCGCGATAATAGGGCGCCAGCGCCCGCCGTGTGCCCTGCGGCAAATCGCGGAACATCCGCGTGTCGTAGAGCGCGATGCTGCCGAATGTGTAGCGCGGCGCACCGTCGAGCGACACCGTGCCGTCGGCGAGCACGAAATCGCCCGCGGGATGAAACGCCGGGTTCGGGACCATGACGAGATGCATGCCCGGCTCGTCGGCAGAGGCCATTCGCGACGCGTGCTCGCGCAAGCGCGCATAGTCGAAATCGCAGTACACGTCACCGGCCACGCCGACGAAAACCTGCGGCGCCCCGGCGTCTTCGAGGAGCGGCAGCGCCTGCGCGATGCCGCCGGCCGTTTCGAGCGCCTCGCCTTCCGCCGAATATACGAGCCGCACGCCCCAGCGCGAGCCGTCGCCGAGCGCGCTTTCGATCTGCTCGCCGAGCCACGCGTGATTGATCACGATCGTGTCGAACCCGGCGCTGGCCAGGCGCTCGATCTGCCAGACCATCAGCGGTTTGCCGCCCGCTGCGAGCAGCGGCTTCGGGCAGGTGTCGGTGAGCGGGCGCATCCGGTCGCCGCGCCCGGCCGCGAAGATCATCGCTTTGTTCAGGGTGTGCGCCATCGTTTTTTAGAACGTGTAGCCGGTTTCGGTTGCGCGGCCTTCGAGGTCGTCGAGCAGCTTCGCGAAAGCGCCGAGCGGGCGATAACGCTCGCTGACCTTGCGCGCGTAATCGAGGAAGCGAGGCAGGTCGGCGAGGTAATGCGGCTTGCCGTCGCGATAGTTGATGCGGGCGAAGAGCCCCAGCACCTTGATGTGCCGCTGCAGGCCCATCCATTCGAGCTGCCGGTAGAACTCGCCGAAGTCGGCGTCGACAGGAAGCCCTGCCTTCTTCGCGCGTTCCCAGTAGTAGGCGAAGCAGTCGAGCTCGAACGCTTCGTCCCAGCTGATGAACGCATCGCGCAGGAGCGAAGCCACGTCGTAGGTGATCGGGCCGTACACCGCATCCTGAAAGTCGAGCACGCCTGGGTTCGGCTCCGCGATCATCAGGTTGCGCGGCATGAAATCGCGCAGCATGTAGACCTGCGGCTGCGCGCGCGCGCTCGCGATCAAGAGCGCAAACGTGCGGTCGAGCACCTCGCGCTGGTGCGCGTCGAGCGTGCGATTGAGGTGCCGCCCCAAGTACCACTCGGGCATCAGCTCCATTTCGCGGCGCAGGAACGCTTCGTCGAACGGCGGCAGCACGCCTTCGCGCGACGCGAGCTGCCAGCGGATCAGCGTATCGAGCGCCTCGCGCATGAGCGGCCGCGCGGCCGCCGTGTCGTCCGCATCGAGCGTCGCGATGTACGACTGCGTGCCGAGATCGGTCACGAGCATGAAACCTTGTTCGAGGTCGCATTCCAGCACGCTCGGCACGTGCACGTCCGCCGTGGCGAGCATTTGCGCAACGTCAACGAATTCGCGGCATTTTTCGGGCGGCGGCGCATCGACGGCGATCAGCGTCGCGCCGTGCGCGCCTGCGCTGTTGAGCCTGAAATACCGGCGAAAGCTGGCGTCCGACGAGGCGGGGGCTAGCGAATTGACGTCGAGAAGGTAGCGTTGATCTAGCGAGGACAACCAGTTCGTAAGGTGTTCGCGGCGGGAATCGGCTGGAGTCGGCGTCATAAAATGGGGGAGCAAAACATCTTGCAATATAATACCCCACGACTTTTTTGACGCGCCCCGTGTTCGGCCTTCGCACGGTTCTCACGATTTCAGTTTGACCGCCCGCTGTATCGCCCGATCGATCACTTCTCTTTCGTGCGCACTCAGACCGCCGCGTCCTCGCCGGGCGGGCGGCTCTTCGTGTGACCGTGCAATGCTTGGCTGCCGGGCTGATTCGCCAAACAATACATGCCGCCAAGACAGCTTTTCCCAACGACGAACCCTTCCAGCGACGCGCCGCCGCGCAAAAGGCGGCTCGTCGCGGCGTTGATCGCCGTGCCGGGCCTGCTGCCGTCGGTATCGAGCGCCCAGCTCTCGGGCGCCGCCGCCCAGCCGCAACAGATCGACGCGCCGTGGGGCTTGCTGCTCGCCCCGCAGCTCGAAGAACATGCGTTGGCGCCGGGCGACGAACCCGCCACCTTCGTGCTCGGCGACCGGGCGAGCGGCACCACCGATCAGGACATGGCCGCGAAAGGCTCCGCCGAGATCCGCCGCAACGTAGCGGTGATCAAGGCGGACGCACTGCACTACGACGAAGACACCGACATGGCCGACGCCTACGGCACGGTGCGCGTGATCAACAATGGCGTGTCGTTCGTCGGTCCGGAAGCGCATTTGAAGGTGGACTCGAACCAGGGCTACATGCCGGCGCCGAAATACCGCTTCAACCTCACGGGCGGGTCGGGCAGCGCGAAGCAGGTGCAGTTGCTCGACAGCGAGCGGTCGATTTTCCAGGACGCCACCTACACGGCGTGCCAGTGCGCGAACCCGGCGTGGTACATCAGGGGCAGCGAGTTCGAGTTCGATACGGGCGCGGATGAAGGGGTCGGCCATAACGCCGTGGTGTTCTTCCAGGGCGTGCCGATTTTCGCGAGCCCGTGGCTGTCGTTTCCGCTTTCCGACGCGCGCCGAAGCGGCCTCTTGCCGCCGACGTGGTCGACGGGCGGGACCAATGGCTTCGAGTTTTCGCAGCCTTACTACTTCAACATCGCGCCGAACCGGGATCTGTTGCTTACCCCGACGATCATCTCGAAGCGTGGCCTGGAGACGGAAGCGCAGTTCCGCTATCTGTCGCCGACGTACTCCGGCTCGATCACCGGCATCTTCCTGCCCGACGACGCGATCACGAAGACGAACCGTTACTCGATCTCGATCAGCCACAACCAGAACTTCGGCAACGGGTTCGGCGGGTACATCTACTACAACCGGGTTTCGGACAACACGTTCCCCGAGGATCTGGGCTCGTCGACGGCACAGATCATCAACGGCACGCAGCTGCTGTATCAGCAGGAGGCCGGGCTCACCTACAACAACGGTCCGTGGTCCGTGCTGACGCGCGTGCAGGACTGGCAGACGCTTTTCCCGTCGGTTGCGCCATATGGGCGGGAGCCGGAGCTGAACGTCAAGTACCAGAAGTACAACGTCGGCGGCTTCGACTTCGGCGCGACGGCCGACTACACGCGCTTCACGATCACGACGCAGGACACGACCCAGGGCGATCGTTTCACCTTCGATCCGTACCTGTCGTATTCGCTCGTCGGCCCCGGCTACTTCGTGACGCCGAAAGTGCAGTGGCACTTCGCGTCTTACCAGCTCAACACGATCGGCTTGAGCCAGACCGGGCAGGCCCCGCTTGCCGGGCAGCCGAGGAACTTCACCGAGCAAGTCCCGACGTTCTCGTTCGATTCGGGGCTGATCTTCGAACGCTCGGTGCGGCTCTTCGGCGATGACTACATCCAGACGCTCGAGCCGCGTCTGTACTACGTCTATACGCCGTACCACAACCAGGACTTCGCGCCGCTCTTCGACACGGCGGAAGCGGACTTCGGGCTCGCCGAAATTTTTACGCCGAACACGTTCGTCGGCGGCGACCGCGTGGCCGATGCCAATCGCATCACGGCGGCGCTCACGACGCGCTTCATCAATCCGGCGAGCGGCGACGAGCGGGCGCGCTTCGTTCTCGCGCAGGAATACTATTTCCGGGATCAGCAAGTCACGCTGCTGCCCGGCGAGACGCCCACGCAGGCGACACGTTCGGATCTGATCGCCGGGGCGTCGATCAAGCTCGGGAGCGCTTTCGCGTCGGAAACGGCCGTCCAATATAATGCGGACAACCGCCAGCTCCGGCAGGCCGTCGCGGGTTTCGCGTTCAGTCCGGAATCCGGCAAGATCCTCAATTTCGCGTACCGCTATACGCGCGCGGACACCACGCTCGACTTCACGCCGGTCCGGCAGCTCACGGTTTCCGCGCAGTGGCCGCTCACGCATCGCTTCTATGGCGTCGCGCGCATCAACTACGATCTGGCCGGGCATTCCTTAGTCGATAGCCTGGTCGGGTTGCAGTACGATGCGGACTGCTGGGTGCTGGGCTTCGGCGTTCAGCGTTACGCGAACGGCGTGAGTTCGAACGGGAACCCGGCTCAGGGAACGAAGTTCCTGATGCAGCTCACGCTCAAGGGCTTGTCCAACGTCGACAATGGCTTGGTCCAGTCCTTCCGCGTAGCCGTGCCGGGGTACACGCCGCTGCCGCCGCCGCCGCCGCCCGAGGCGCGGTTCACTGACTATGAATGAGCATGGTCCGATACGGGCGACATGCGAACGAACGAACGGGCGGGACGAGCCCGATATCATTGGAGTAGCTGTGGCAATCATGAAGAATCTTCGTTTGGCAACGCTCGCGGCCAGTCTTGGCCTTGCCGCCGCGGCCACCCTTTTGCCGGTCTCGAGCGCATCCGCTCAAGCGTTGGACTCGACGAGCGGCCAGACGGCGGATTCCGTCGCGGCGATCGTCAACAACGACGTCATCACGCAGCGCGAACTGGACGAGCGGGTCGGCCTGATTTCGCGGCGCCTCCAGCAGCAGAACGCGCCGGTGCCGCCGCTCGAGCAGCTACGCGCCCAGGTGCTGAACCAGATGGTGCTCGAGCGTATCCAGATCGAAAAGGCGAAGGAAGACGGCATCAAGGTCGACGATGCCGCCGTGCAGAAGACGCTGCAGAAGCTCGCGCAGGCGAACAACATGTCGCTCGAGATGTACCGCGCTCGCCTCGAGGCCGAAGGGGTGCCCTGGTCGGTGTTCACGCGCGACGCGAGCACCGAGCTGACGCTCTCGCGTCTGCGCGAGAAGGAAGTCGACAGCAAGATCACGGTGTCGGACGCCGAAGTCGCGAACTACATCGCGAGCCAGCGCGGGCCGTCCGAGAAAGTGCAGCTTGATCTGCACCTCGATCACATTCTGGTCAAGGTGCCGGCCAATGCGGCGCAGGCCGATATCGACGCGGCGCAGAAGAAGGCTCAAGCGATCCTGCAGCAAGCCACGGCGCCCGGCGCGAAGTTCGAATCGCTCGCGAAGGACAACTCCCAGGCCGACGACGCGAAGAAGGGCGGTGACATGGGCTTCCAGCCGCAGTCGAAACTGCCGGCCGACTTCGTCAGTGCGGCGTCGCAGTTGCGTCCCGGCCAGGTGAACCCCGATCTGATCCGCACCAGCGACGGCTTTGAAATCGTGAAGCTGGTCGATCGCCGCGCAGGCCTGGGCGGCAACGCCGCCGATGCGCCGAAGCTCGTGCAGACGCACGTGCGGCACATTCTGCTGCGCGTCGGCGATGGATTGTCCGAGCCGGAAGCCCGCCAGAAGCTGCTCGATATCCGCCAGCAGATCGAGGCCGGCGGCGATTTCGCGAAATTCGCGCGCTCGTACTCGCAGGACGGCTCGTCATCGCAAGGTGGCGATCTCGGCTGGATCAGCCCGGGCGAGACCGTGCCTGACTTCGAACGCGCGATGAACAACCTGAAGGACGGCGAGATCAGCGAACCGGTGCGCAGCGAATACGGCTATCACTTGATCCAGGTGCTCGGCCGTCGCGATGCGGAAGGGTCGGTCGCGCAGCAAATGGACATCGCCCGTCAGGCGATCGGCCAGCGCAAGGCCGAACAAGCCTACGCCGACTGGCTGCGCGAACTGCGCGATTCCGCGTACGTGCAGTACAAGGGCGATCTCGCGGCCCTGCAACAGCAGTAATCCATTCGATGACCACGGCCTCCCGTAAGCCCCTGCAAATCGCGATCACGACGGGCGAGCCCGCCGGGGTCGGGCCTGAGCTGACGGCCCAGGCGCTGGCGGCTGCGGCGGCGCATTGGCCCGACGCGCAATTCACCGTGCTCGGCGATGCGGGGCTGCTCGAAGAGCGCGCCAAGGCGGTCGGCGTCGATTGGGCGCATCTTACGGGCGGCGCGCGCGTGCGCGTCGCGCACCGGCCGCTCGCGGTGGCCGCGCAGGCCGGCAAGCTCGACGCCGCGAACGGCCGCTACGTGCTCGGCCTGCTCGACGACGCAATCGACGGCGCCGCGGCCGGCACCTTCGAAGCGATCGTGACCGCGCCGCTGCAAAAGAGCACCATCAACGACGCTGGTGTGCCGTTCACCGGCCACACCGAATATCTCGCCGAGCGCACGCGCACGCCGCGCGTCGTGATGATGCTGGCGGGCACGGGCGCGCGTCCGCTGCGCGTCGCGCTGGCGACGACGCATCTGCCGCTCAAGGACGTATCGGCGGCGCTGACGATCGACGGCTTGCTCGAGACGCTCGCGATCATCCACCACGACTTGCGGCGCGATTTCGGCCTGCCGGTGCCGCGCATTCTCGTGACCGGTCTGAACCCGCACGCAGGCGAAAACGGCTATCTGGGCCACGAGGAAATCGACGTGATTTCCCCCGCGCTCAAGCTCGCCGCTGAACGCGGCATCGACGCTCGCGGCCCGTACCCCGCCGATACGCTGTTCCAGCCGCGCTACCTCGAAGGGGCCGACTGCGTGCTCGCGATGTTCCACGACCAAGGTCTGCCGGTACTCAAGTACGCGACCTTCGGCGAGGGCGTCAACATCACGCTCGGTCTGCCGATTATCCGCACGTCGGTCGATCACGGCACCGCGCTCGATCTCGCGGGCACGGGGCGCGCCGATGCAGGCAGCCTGATCGCGGCGATCGACGCGGCCGTCTCGATGGCGCGCAACCGGCGCGCCGCCTGAGTTCTCCTATTCCGCTTTTCTTCGATTTCGATGTCCACTAGCAGACAGCACCAAGGCCATTTCGCGCGCAAACGGTTCGGGCAGAACTTCCTGGTCGACCTGGGCGTGATCGATTCGATCGTCGACGTTATTCGTCCGCGGCGCGGCGAGCGGATGGTGGAGATCGGGCCGGGCCTGGGCGCGCTCACCGAACCGCTGATCGAACGGCTTGCGACGCCGGAAGCGCCGCTGCATGCGGTCGAGCTGGATCGCGACCTGATCGTGCGTCTCAAGAAGAAATTCGGCGACTTGCTCGAACTGCACGCGGGCGATGCGCTCGCATTCGACTTCGGCTCGCTCGCGGCGCCCAGCGCGCCCGTCGATAAGCCGACGCTGCGCATCGTCGGCAATCTGCCGTACAACATTTCGAGCCCGCTGCTGTTCCATCTGACGACGTTCGCGCCGGTCGTGATCGATCAGCACTTCATGCTGCAGAACGAGGTGGTCGAACGGATGGTGGCCGAGCCGGGCAGCAAGGAGTTCGGACGGCTGTCCGTGATGCTCCAGTATCGCTACGTGATCGACAAGCTCATCGACGTTCCACCCGAGGCGTTCCAGCCGCCGCCCAAGGTGGATTCGGCGATCGTGCGAATGATTCCCTACGCGCCGCACGAACTCGCTTCGGTCGATCCGGCCGTGCTCGGCGAAGTCGTGACGGCGGCGTTCTCGCAACGGCGCAAGATGCTGCGCAATACGCTTTCGGGTTACCGTGATGCGGTCGATTTCGAGGCGCTCGGTTTCGATCTCGCCCGGCGCGCCGAAGACGTGCCGGTGGACGAGTACGTGCGCGTCGCGCAGGTGGTGGCTACGGGCGCAACGCCCACAGCGTAGACGCTGCCGGGGGGTTAGCGCTTCCGCGGCGCCGGCGAATTCACGATCAAAATCCCGATCAGCACAAGTGCGGCCGCAACCAGGAATCGGCCGCTGAACGACTCGCCGAGCAGCATGACCCCGAAGCTCACGCCGAACAGCGGCGTCAGAAACGAGAACACCGAAAGCCGCGACGCCATATAGCGCTTGAGCAACCAGAACCACGTCAGATAGCTGACGAACGCGACGATCACCGCTTGATACGCGAGGCTCGCGAGCGCGATCGGCGTGACGTGGTCGACACGTCCCTCACCGAGCACGAACGCCAGCGCGAGCATCACGACTGCCGACACGGCCAGTTGATAGAAAAGCGTCTTGCTCGCGCTCGAATGCGACAGCGACGTGGCGCGCACGACAACCGTCGTCGCAGCCCACAGGATGCCCGCGAGCACGCCGAGCGCATCGCCGATCAATCCCGTCAGCATCGACGAGCCCGGTGACGGCGCGCGCGCGAAGCCGTCCGCGAACGCGAGCGCCATTCCCGTGAACGCAATGCCGATGCCGAGCCACTGCGCGCGGCGCATGCGCTCGCCCGCGACGAACGCGTGCAGCCCGAGCGCGGTGAAGCATGGCGCGGTGTAGAGGAACACGGCCATGCGAGAGGCGCTCGTCAACGTCAGGCCGATGAAGATGCAGATGAATTCGCCCGCGAACAGCAGTCCGGCGAAGAGCCCTGCGCCGAGCGTGCCGTCATCGCGAAAGAGCGGGGTGCGCTGCGAGCGCGCCCAGGCCCAAACGAGCACGGTCGCGATCGCCGATCGCAAACCGGCTTGGAACATCGGCCCGAGTGCCGCGTTGGTGCTCTTGATGGCGACCTGCTGGAATCCCCAGATCGCGCACAGCACGATCATCAGCATGACGGCAAAGCCGTCCGGCGGACGGCGCGTGGAGATCGCAGCAGTGTTCATCGATGGATTGTCATAGTGAAGCAGGGGCGGATCAGTCGTGCCGGGTCCTTCCGCGAGCCGGCGTGAACGGCCTAGTACGATAGCAAATCGATGCGCGCTTGGGTCAAAGACCCACCGGGATCAGGGGTGCGCCGCGCGAAGTGAGAGCGTCGTGGGATCCGTCGAAGCCGCAAGCGGCGCCGCGACTTTCTTGGTACATTCGCTTTTTTGACGAACCGAATCGGAGTGCAAGATGCGCTTGCTTCACACGATGCTGCGAGTCGGCGACATGGATCGCTCGATCGCCTTCTACACCGAACTGCTCGGCATGAAACTGCTGCGGCGCGATGACTATCCCGAAGGCAAGTTCACGCTGGCATTCGTCGGCTACACCGAGGAAAGCGAAGGCGCGGTGCTGGAGCTGACTCACAACTGGGACACGAGCGCCTACGATCTCGGCACGGCCTTTGGCCACATCGCAATCGAGGTCGAGGATGCGTACGCCGCCTGCGAAAAGATCAAGGCCCAAGGCGGAACGGTCGTGCGCGAAGCGGGTCCGATGAAACACGGCACGACGGTGATCGCGTTCATCACCGATCCCGACGGCTACAAGATCGAGTTCATCCAGAAGAAGCGCCACTAAACGAACGCGGTGCCCAAGACGCGGGCAGCAGCTCTGGTTAGGGCGGTTTCGCTCGTATGCGATCTAGCCACGTCGGGGGAAGCATCACCTATTCTTCGGGTGATGCGCCCGTATTGAAATAGGCGCGATCTGGCCCAAACACGATTTTTGGGTCCAGATCGTTGCAGGTTCGCGTTGGAGCCGACCCATAACTGGGACACGATCTCGTATGACATCGGCACCGCGTACAGCGGTATCGCGATCGAAGTCGAAACACCCGCACCTCAAAGTGCGGGCAGCATCTCCGGCGGATGATGCTTGAGCGTATGCCGCGCTTCGCGGAACTCGGGGAAGATCGACTCGACCGTCTGCCAGAATCGCGGGCTGTGGTTCATCTCGCGCAAGTGCGCGAGTTCGTGCGCGACGACGTAATCGATGATCGACAGCGGAAAGTGAATCAGCCGCCAGTTGAGCCGGATCTTCCCGTCGCTCGAACAACTGCCCCAGCGCGTCGCCGCCGACGATAGCGCATACGCCCTGAAGTTCACCCCGAGCTTGTCCGCGTAGATTGCGAGGCGCTCGCCGAAGAGACGCTTCGCTTCCCCTTGCAGCCAGCCTTGCACGCGGTCCTTGATCTGCTGCTCTTCCGCATGCGCGGGCAGCGCGAGCGCCAGCGAAGCGCGCTCCGCATCGAATGCCAGCGCCCCGTGCGGTGACGCGAGCGTGAGGCTCACCGGCTTGCCCAAGTACGGAATCTGCGCGCCTTCCTTCCAGTCGATGCGCGGCAGCGCGCGCTGCTCGACGCGCGTTTGCCATTCGGCGAGCTTGGCGAAAATCCAGCGTTCCTTTTCGACGATCGCCACTTCGATATCGGCGAGCGTGACCCAGCGCGGCGCGGTGATCGACAGACCGCTGCCGTCGATCGAGAACCCGATCGTGCGGCGCGACGAGCGCTTGAGCCGGTAGTCGAGCGTGCGGCCGTTGATCGTGAGGCGCCGCATGCGCGAGCCGTCGGGCGCGGGCGGTGCTAAGAACGAGGGGGGCAACGCTTGTGAGGAGGGCAAGTCGGCGGCCGGCTCTCCGAAGAGCGGCAGGTCGAGTTGCCGGCTGTCGAGCGCCGCGGCGGGCCGCGGCGTGGAGGGCTTGTGCATCGATTTTTGCTTCGCGCAAAAGCGCGCCGCGAGCGGCGCGGGCGCGTCAGATCCGGGCGGTGGCGGCCGTACTGGCCGTGTCACGGTAGGCGGCGGGATCGATGCGGCGCATTTCCGTTTCGATCCACGATTCGACGCGCGTGTTGACTTCGTCGGGCGTGAGCCCCTTGGTGTCGATCGGCTTGCCGATCGACACCGTGACTATACCCGGATATTTAATGAACGAGTTGCGCGGCCACACGTGTCCCGCATTGTGCGCGATCGGCACGACCGGCACGCCCGCTTCGATGGCGAAACGCGGACCGCCCGTCTTGTACTTGCCTTGCTTGCCGACCGGAATGCGCGTGCCCTCGGGGAACATGATGACCCACGCGCCTTCGTCCATGCGCAGGCGCCCTTGCCTGATCACGGACACGAACGCGTTCTTGCCTTCCTTGCGGTTGATGTGAATCATCTTCAGCATGCCGAGCGCCCAGCCGAAGAACGGCACGTAAAGCAGCTCGCGCTTGAAGACGTAGCACAGCGGCCGCGGCATCAGGGCCGGAAACGCAAGCGTTTCCCACGCCGATTGATGCTTGGAGAGGAGTACGGCGGGACCATCAGGCAGGTTTTCGAGCCCTTCAATCCGGTAGCGGATGCCGTTCAGATGCCGCACCACCGCGAGCGTCGTGCGGCACCAGCCCACCGCCATCCAGTAGCGCCGGTCCGCGTGCATGAACGGGAACGCGATGAAGCACGCCGTCGCGTACGGCATGGTGAAAACGATGAGGTAGATGAAGAGCAGCAGGGAGCGGAGAAAGCGCATCGGTATGACGAAATCGGTGTGTCTACGTGAAAGAAGCGCTGGTCCGCGTCACTCGTGTTCTTCGGAGAGGAAGTCGAGCGCAAATGACTTCAGATCGTTGTGGATCTTCGTGCCTTCGGGCAGGCCGCCCGCGGCGAGGGTGTGCTTGCCCTTGCCGGTCAGCACCAGATGCGTCGGAAAACCGAGCGCCGCGCCGGCTTGCAGATCGCGCAGCGAATCGCCGACGACCGGTGTCGCTTCCGGCGCGATCTCGAAGCGCTCGGCGATCGCCTTCAGCATGCCGGGCTGCGGCTTCCTGCATTCGCAGTTGTCGTCGGCCGTGTGCGGGCAGAAGAACACCGCGTCGATGCGTCCGCCCGCCGCCGCGACGGCCTTCTGCATCTTCACGTGCATCGCGTTGAGCGCGGCCATGTCGAACAGGCCGCGCCCGATGCCCGACTGGTTCGTCGCGACGACCACGCGGTAGCCGTGCTGATTCAGCCGGGCGATCGCTTCGAGGCTGCCGGGAATCGCGACCCATTCATCTGGCGATTTGATGAACGCGTCCGAATCGACGTTGATCACGCCGTCGCGATCGAGAATCACCAGCTTCTTGCTTGCGCTCGTAGGCATGTCTTCAGTCTCAGGCCGCGAGTTTGGAGATGTCGGCGACGCAGTTCATCTGCGAGTGCAGTGCGCCGAGCAAGGCCAGACGGTTCGCGCGCAACGCCGGGTCTTCGGCGTTGACCATCACGTCGTTGAAGAATGTGTCGACCGGATCGCGCAGCGCAGCCAGTGCGGACAGCGCGCGCGTGTAGTCGCGCTGCGCGAGTTGCGACTGGACCTGCGGCGTGACTTGGTTGAGCTGGGCGTTCAACGCCTTTTCCGCTTCTTCGACGAGGAGCGAGATCTGCACCGCGCGGTTCGCCTTGTCGTCGGCAGCTGCGGCCGACACCGCTTCCGCTTCCGACTTCTTCAGGATATTCGAAATCCGCTTGTTTGCCGCGGCGAGCGCGCTCGCTTCGGGCATTGCCGCGAATTCGCGCACGGCGTCGAGGCGCGCGACGACGTCGTCGAGGCGCGTCGGGTTCAGGCTCAGCACGGCGTCGATTTCGCCCGCCGCGTAGCCGCGCTCGCGCAAGAGGCCGCGCAGGCGGTCCATGAAGAACGCGTAGAGCGCGTCGACCGGGTCGGCGACTTGCGATTCGCCCGTAAAGCGCGCATACGCGATGCGCAGCAGGGAGACGATATCGATCGGCAATTGCTTTTCGACGAGGATGCGCAGCACGCCGAGCGCATGGCGACGCAGCGCGAACGGGTCTTTTTCGCCCGTGGGCTGCAGGCCGATGCCCCAGATGCCGACCAGCGTCTCGAGCTTGTCGGCGAGCGCAACGACGGTGCCGGTCGGCGTCGACGGCAGCGCGTCGCCGGAGAAGCGCGGCTGGTAGTGCTCGGCGCACGCGAGCGCGACTTCCTCGTGCTCGCCGTCGTGGCGCGCGTAGTACGTGCCCATCGTGCCTTGCAGCTCGGGGAATTCGCCGACCATGTCGGTCAGCAAATCGGCCTTCGCCAGATGCGCGGCGCGCGCTGCGAGCGCGGCATCGGCGCCCGCGAGCGGGGCGATTTCGCGCGCGAGCGTTTCGACGCGTTCGACACGCTTCAATTGCGAGCCGAGCTTGTTGTGATAGACGACGTTGGCGAGCAGCGGCACGCGCGCGGCGAGCGGCTTTCTCTTGTCCTGCTCGAAGAAGAACTTCGCATCGGCGAGGCGCGGACGCACGACGCGCTCGTTGCCTTCGACGATGTCGCCGGGCGTCGCGGTCTCGATGTTCGAGGCGATCAGGAAGCGCGAGCGCAGCTTGCCGGCGCGGTCGGTGAGCGCGAAGTACTTCTGGTTGGTCTGCATCGTGAGGATCAGGCATTCCTGCGGCACTTGCAGGAACTCGTCCTCGAAACGGCACGCGTACACGACCGGCCATTCGACGAGCGAGGTCACTTCGTCGAGCAGCGACTCGGGCATCACGACTTCATCGCCGTCCGCCTGCGCGAGCAGTTGCTCGCGGATCGTCTGCTTGCGCTCGCCGAAGCTGGCGATCACGTGGCCCTTCGTGCGCAGCGTGGCGGCGTAGTGGTCCGCGTGCAGGATCGCGACGAGCCCCTCCGACAGGAAGCGGTGGCCGAGCGTCGTATCGCCGGCGTCGATGCCGAACGCGCTGACGGGCACGACCTTCTCGCCGTGCAGCACGGTCAAGCGCTGCACCGGACGAACGAACTGCACGTTCGCGCCGTCCGGGCGCTGATACGTCATGACCTTCGGGATCGGCAGCTTGTTGATCGAGGTGGCTTCGTCGAGCGCGGCCTGCAAGCCGTCGGCGAGCGCTGCGCCCGGCGCCGCGTAGCGCAGGAAGAACGCTTCGGCCTTGCCGTCCGATGCGCGCTCGAGATCGCTTACCGCGACATCGGGAAAGCCGAGCGCCGCGAGCTTTTTCACGAGCGGGGCACTGGGCTGGCCGTTCGCATCGAGCGCGACCGACACCGGCAGCACTTTTTCGCGCACTTGCTTTTCCGGCGCGACGTCGCGCACGTTCTTGACGACGACGCCGAGGCGGCGCGGCGTGGCGAAGCTCTCGAACGACGGCTCGCCGTCGATCAGGTCGCGCGCGGCGAGCCGCTCGACGAGGCTCGAGGCAAACGCTTCGCCAAGGCGCGCGAGGGCCTTCGGCGGCAGCTCTTCGGTCAGCAGTTCGACGAGTAGGGTGGCTTGATGGGATTGAGTCATTGTCAGTATGCGCCGGACCGCCCCAAGCGAACTGACACCCCTTTGGGGGGCAGCGAACGCGCAGAGCGTGGGGGCGGTTTCATTGGTTTGTCTTCTCGTCAGTCCTGGTCGATCTTGCGTTCGACTTTGAGCGGCGGCGCCCAGGCGGGCAGCGCGGCGTCCTGCGCGTCGGTGGTGAGGCCGGGCACGCCGTGCACGGGGTTGCCGAGCATCGGGAAGCCGAGCTTTTCGCGCGAATCGTAGTAAGCCTGCGCGACGAGGCGCGACAGCGCGCGAATACGGCCGATATACGCCGCGCGTTCGGTCACCGAGATCGCGCCGCGCGCATCGAGCAGGTTGAACGTGTGCGCGGCCTTTAGCACGAGTTCATAGGCGGGCAGCGCGAGCGAGGTTTCGATCATCCGCTTCGCTTCCGCTTCATAGCTCGTGAACTGCGAGAACAGCAGCTCTACGTTCGCGTATTCGAAGTTGTACGTCGACTGCTCGACTTCGTTCTGGTGATAGACGTCGCCATAGGTGAGGCGGCGCAACTCGTTGCCGTTCGGGCCCGCTTCTTCCCACTCGGTCCACACGAGGTCGTAGACGTTCTCGACCTTCTGCAGATACATCGCGAGGCGCTCGAGGCCGTACGTGATTTCGCCGAGCACCGGCTTGCAATCGAGGCCGCCGACTTGCTGGAAGTAGGTGAACTGCGTCACTTCCATACCGTTCAGCCAGACTTCCCAGCCGAGGCCCCACGCGCCGAGCGTAGGGTTTTCCCAATCGTCCTCGACGAAGCGCACGTCGTTTTGCTTCAGGTCGAAGCCAAGCGCTTCGAGCGAGCCTAGGTACAGGTCGAGGATGTTTTCGGGCGCGGGCTTGAGTACCACTTGATATTGGTAGTAGTGCTGCAAGCGGTTCGGGTTGTCGCCGTAGCGGCCGTCCTTCGGGCGGCGCGACGGCTGCACGTAGGCCGCGCGCCACGGTTCCGGGCCGATGGCGCGCAAAAACGTGTGCACGTGCGACGTGCCGGCGCCGACTTCCATGTCGATCGGCTGGAGCAGCGCGCAACCCTGTTTGTCCCAATAGGATTGCAGCGTCAGGATGATTTGCTGAAACGTGAGCATGTAGTGCCTTCAGGCAGGAGACGGCATGAGGAGCGGCCGCTGAGCCACGCTCTTGAACGCAAGGCTGGCGGCCCGGGTGCATTCTTTGCGCGGCTCGGTGCTAAAACGTTGAATTTTACCGGAAC
This sequence comes from Trinickia sp., assembly GCA_035308085.1. Lineage (GTDB taxonomy): Bacteria > Pseudomonadota > Gammaproteobacteria > Burkholderiales > Burkholderiaceae > Trinickia_A. The sequence continues at coordinate 15,857 of DATGHJ010000524.1, forward strand.
GGTGCGCGATTGCGATTTTTGCGGGTGTGACGCGGGGTCTGTGATTGGCGTGAACAGGCCCTGGGGTTAGCTGCGCGCGCTGCCGTTCTTGCCGACGTTGCCGTTTTTCTTGCTGGCGCGCCCCGGCGAGAACGCGAAGCCGAAGGCGAGCAGG
>DATGHJ010000525.1:0-5583 GCA_035308085.1 Trinickia sp.
ATACGTCCACCGCGTATCTGGTTCCCACGTCCGAGATTCCGATCGTGCGGCGCAAATGCGCGAACATCATCAAGCGTGCTGGCTTTCTCGCCAAGGGGCATCTGCATAAGTCGCTCGTGACCGTGCTCGAACAATATCCGCGCGAAGAACTGTTCGAAGCCGACGAGGACGACCTGTTCGATATCGCGCTCGGCGTGCTGCGTTTGCAGGAGCATCAGCGCACGCGCCTGTTCGTGCGGCGCGACCGGTTCGACCGCTTTGTTTCATGCCTCGTGTTCGTGCCGCGCGACAAGTTCAATACGGACCTGCGCAAGCGCATCGCGAAGGTGCTCATGGAGGCGTTCAATGGCAAGAGCATCGAGTTCACACCGCTGCTGTCCGAGTCTCCGCTCGCGCGCATCGCCATCACGGTGCGCTCGGACAAAGGCACGATACCCGAAGCCGATACGCGCGAACTGGAGCAACGGATCGTGCAGGTCGCGCGCCGTTGGCAGGACGATCTCGCCGACGCGCTGCTCGACAGCTTCGGCGAAGAGGAGGGCAACCGGCTGCTGCAACGCTACGGCGATTCGTTCCCGGCCGGCTATCGCGAAGATTACGCGGCGCGCACGGCGGTGCGCGATATCGAGCTGATCGAGCAGGTGCAAAACGGCAAGCCGCTCGCGATGAATCTGTATCGGCCGATCGAGGCGGCGCCGCGCGCGTTTCGCTTCAAGGTCTTCCGCACCGAACAGGCGATCGCGCTGTCGCGCAGTTTGCCGATGCTCGAGCATCTCGGCGTGCGCGTCGATGAAGAACGGCCGTACCTGATCGAGCCGGAAGGCTCGAAGCCGGCGTGGGTGCACGATTTTGGCCTGGAGTTGGCCGACGACGTCGAGTTCGACATCGAGCACGTGAAGACGCTGTTCGAGGATGCGTTCGAGCGCGTCTGGTCGAGCGAGATCGAAAGTGACGATTTCAACCGCCTCGTGCTGCGCGCCCAGCTCGGCTCACGCGAAGTGACGATCTTGCGCGCCTACGCGAAGTATCTGCGCCAAGTCGGCTCCACGTTCAGCGATGCCTATATCGAACGCGCACTGACCGGCAACCCGGCGCTCGCGCGCCAGCTCGTCGAATTGTTCATCGCGCGCTTCGACCCGACCCTCGGCGACACGCGCGACGCTTACACCGAGCAGTTGACGAAGAATCTGGAAGCCGCGCTCGACCAAGTGCCGAATCTCGACGAAGACCGCATCCTGCGGCAGTTCCTCGGCGTGATCAGCGCAACGGTACGCACCAACTACTTCCGCCGCGCGAGCGACGGCAAGCCGCTGCCGTATCTATCTTTCAAGCTCAATCCGGCGAAGGTGCCGGGGCTGCCCGAGCCGAAGCCGATGTTCGAGATCTGGGTGTACTCGCCGCGTGTCGAAGGCGTGCACTTGCGCGGCGGACGTGTCGCGCGCGGCGGCCTGCGCTGGTCCGACCGTCGCGAGGACTTCCGCACTGAAGTGCTCGGCTTGATGAAGGCGCAGATGGTGAAGAACACCGTGATCGTGCCGGTGGGCTCGAAGGGCGGCTTCGTCGTGAAGAACCCGCCGCCGGCCGGCGATCGCGAAGCGTTCATGCGCGAGGGCGTCAGTTGCTACCAGACCTTCCTGCGCGGCCTGCTCGACGTCACGGACAATCGCGTCGCCGGCGCGATCGTGCCGCCGCCGAACGTCGTGCGCGCCGATCCCGACGACCCCTATCTCGTCGTCGCCGCCGACAAGGGCACGGCCACGTTCTCCGACTACGCGAACGCAATCTCGCACGAATACGGCTTCTGGCTCGACGATGCGTTCGCATCGGGCGGCTCGGTCGGCTACGACCATAAGAAGATGGCGATCACCGCGCGCGGCGCGTGGGAATCCGTGAAGCGCCATTTCCGCGAAATGGGCGTCGATACGCAGGCGACCGATTTCACGGTGGTCGGCATCGGCGACATGTCGGGCGACGTGTTCGGCAACGGCATGCTGCTCTCGCCGCATATCCGGCTCGTCGCCGCGTTCGACCACCGGCACGTGTTCCTCGATCCGAATCCAGACCCAGCGGTGAGCTTGAAAGAGCGTCAGCGCCTGTTCGCGCTCGAACGCTCGAGCTGGGCCGACTACGATACGTCGACGATCTCCGCGGGCGGCGGCGTGTATCCGCGCACGGCGAAGACCATTCCCGTTTCGCCTGCGATGCAGGCGGTGCTCGGCATCCATGCGGCTGCACTGGCGCCTGTCGACCTGATTCGCGCGATTCTGCTCGCGCCGGTCGATCTGCTCTACAACGGCGGCATCGGCACCTACGTGAAATCGAGCCGCGAGACGCATCTGCAAGTCGGAGACCGCGCGAACGACGCCGTGCGCGTGAACGGCGCGGAGCTGCGCGTGAAGGTGGTGGCCGAGGGCGGCAATCTCGGGCTCACGCAGCTCGGGCGCATCGAGTTCGCGCAGAAGGGCGGCCGCATCAATACCGACGCGATCGATAATTCCGCGGGCGTCGATTGCTCGGATCACGAGGTCAACATCAAGATTCTGCTCGGCCTCGTGATGGCCGACGGCGAGATGACCGAGAAGCAGCGCAACAAGCAGCTCGCCGACATGACCGACGAAGTGGGTCTGCTCGTGCTGCGCGACAACTACTATCAAACGCAAGCGCTATCGATCGCAGGACGCTACGTTGCCGAGTTGCTCGAACCCGAGGCGCGGCTGATGCGCCACCTCGAACGCCTGGGGCGCCTGAATCGCGTGATCGAATTCCTGCCGACCGACGATGAGCTCGCCGAGCGGATCGCCGCGAAACAGGGGCTCACGTCGCCCGAGCGCGCTGTGCTGCTCGCGTACAGCAAGATGTGGCTCTACGACGAGTTGCTCGACTCCGACGTGCCGGAAGACCCGCTTGTCGCCGGCATGCTGGTCGACTATTTCCCGACCCCGCTGCAAGTACGCTTGGCCGAACCGATGCAGCGGCATCCGCTCAAGCGCGAAATCCTCGCGACGCATTTGACCAACGCGCTCGTGAACCGTGTCGGCTGCGAGTTCGTGCATCGCTTGCAGGAGGAGACGGACGCGAAGCCCGGCGATATCGTGCGCGCGTGCATCGTCGCACGCGACGTGTTCGATCTCGACGACGTCTGGCGCCGCATCGATGCGCTCGATAACCGCGTCGCCGACGACGTGCAGGCGCGCATGTTCGTCGAAGTGGCGCGGCTCGTCGAGCGCGCGGCGGTGTGGTTCCTGCGGCACTTGCAGACGAGCGTCGAGCGTATCGACAGCGATGGCGTCGCCGCGCTCATCGCGCGCTGCCGCGATGCGGCGCAACGGCTCGCGCCGCAATTGCCGGAGCTGTTGCCCCAGGAAGACCTCGAGGCGTTGCAGGAACGGCAGCGCGCGCTCGTGGAGGCGGGTGTCGATGGCGAGCTCGCGATGCGCGTGGTGAGCCGCGAGATTTCGGCGGCGGTGCTCGATATCGCCGACGTTGCGGCGGCGAGCGGGCGAGCGCTCGAACTCGTCGCCGGCGTGTATTTCGCGCTCGCGACGCAACTCAACTACGGCTTCATTTCCGAGCGCGCGAGCGCGCTGCCCACGCACACGCATTGGGACCTGCTCGCGCGTGCGGCTACGCTGGCGGAGTTTGCGCGCTTGAGGCGCGTCGTGGCGATCAGCGCGCTCGGCGAGGCGCGCGAGCTGAACACCGCGGAGTCGATCGCGAACGTGTGGCGCGACAAGCGGACGGTGCCCCTCGAACGCTACGCGCGCTTGATTGCGGAGCAGCGGGCCACGGGCGGCGCGAGCCTGTCGATGCTGCTCGTGCTGGTGCGGGAAATGGCCGTGCTGGAACGGGCTTGAGGGCGCTTCTCGACACGATTCCGGCGAATTGCCGATAATAGCGGCTCTCGCAGAGCCGCTCTTGGGGGATTGGCGTGCCCGGGCGCTGGCCGGGCACGCATGACGCCGCCGGCGGTCGAGGTGTTGCATCGCCGCGAAAGTGTAGAAGCGTGGCACGCGCATTGCTCAGCGCAGGAGCACGCGGGTCGCAGCCTTCGCCGCATCTCAGTGAATCCGTTGCGTGCTTCTCTTTCTGTTCTATGCGCAAAACACTTCTCGTTTTTCTATTCTTGTTGATAGCGACGTTGGGTGTCGCTCCCCCATCCGGTGCCGCGACGCCCGCGGCTGCTCCCGCCTCGAATCCATCCCCCGTTGCGCTGACGCCCGATGAGGCGCGCCGCGCACTCGACGTGCTCAACAACCCGGCGCGCCGTGTGCAGATCGAGGACACGCTGCGTGCGATCGCCGCGGCGGGCGCGCTCAGCGCGCCGCCGGCCTCGGCCGCGGCTCCCGCGTCCGCGGCGGCCTCGGCGCCGAGCGCCGCGAGCGCCGCGTCGGGCACGTTAACGTCCGCGTTCAAGGCGAACGGGCTCGCATCGCAGCTATCGCGTCAGGTGATGGGCGGCATGCACATTGTCGGCGGCGCGCTCGGGCGCTCGACGGCGGCCTTGCTCGATACGCAATCGGTGCGCGCGTGGTGGCGCGACGAAATGGCGAGTCAGCAGGACGTTGCGTTGCTGCGGCATCTCGCGTGGGTCGTGCTTGGCACGCTGATCCCGGCGGGCTTTCTTTCGGCGCTGACGCACTACGTGTTCAAGAAGCGGGTGAAGGCGCTGGTGGGACACAAGCTCGAAATCGAAGAAGAAGCGATGCGTGCGGCGCGGCGGCATGCGGCTGCGACGCAAGCGGAAACCATTCCGCCTGCGTCCGCGGCGGACGTTGCCGACGCAGGCGCCGCAGCGCGTGCGAGGGACACCGCCGCGGCGCGCAGCGCCCGCAACGCGGAGAAGGCGGGGCACCATTGGACCGTGCTGCAACGCTTGCCGATCGCGCTCTTGCGGATCGTGCTCAAAGCGGTGCCGCTCCTGGTGTTCATCGTTGTCGCGATTGCGCTGATGTCCGCGCTCACCGACGAAGGCAGTCCCGGCGAGCGCGTGCTCGACTCGCTGATCCAGATCTACGCGATATGCCGCACGATCGCGCTCGCGGGCGAATTCTTCTTTGCGCCGCAAGCACCGAGGCTGCGTCTACTGAAGCTATCGGACGCGTGGGCGCAATTCGCTCAGCGTTGGGTCATTCGGCTCGCCGTCGTGCTCGGCTTGGGCGCGGGGATCGCGGCAGTACCGCTGCCGCTCGGTCTCGCGCCCGAGGCGCACTTGGCGATCGTGAAGGTCGTCACGCTGATCGGCCACGTGATGATCTCGATTGTGATCTTGCAGTGCCGCCGTCCGGTCGCGCGCTGGATTCGCGAGTCCATGAACAAGGACCGCTCGCTTCTGATCGTCGGCAATTGGCTCGCTGACGTATGGGCGGGCCTCGCGGTGTTCTTCGTGATGGCGCTCTGGTTCGTCTGGGCGCTCGACGTGCACAACGGCTATCGCGTGCTGTTGCATCGCGGCGGGCTTTCGGTGCTCGTGTTGATCGGCGCGCGGCTGGTCGCGATGGTGACGTTCGGCGTGCTCGGCCGTGTTTTCAAGCTCAAAGAGGGCGAGACGGGCTCGATCGCGTTTCAGCACGCGTATCGTTACTA
>DATGHJ010000526.1:0-7117 GCA_035308085.1 Trinickia sp.
GCCGAGGCCACAAACCTTCCCGGCGCACCGCGTTGTTGCTCGCATCGAAGTTCGCGGGGGAGTCGCCCAATCTCAAATCGCACCCGGCAAATTTGCCGCCGTTCGCACACGGCCGCAGCGCGAGGAAAGATGGCTTTTCGATCAACGACTTCACTCGTCTATCAGCGAGTTGTCCACAGAGCTATGAACACAATCTGTGGACAACCGCCTCGCTCGACGCGTCTCGCGGAAACGCGATCGCGCTACGGCAGCGAGATCGTCAGATTCGCCTGCTCCGCGCCCGCCTTGATCAACTGCGAATACGGCGCCAGGGTCTTCGCCGTGCTGTCGCGCGGATACGCATTGAGCCCGATGAACGCACCGAGCGCGACGAGCGCGAACACCGCGCCGACCGCCCACAGCGGCACTTCATGCTTCAGACGGTACGCGACCTGATCCGGCAGCGGCCAATGCGGCGCGACCTGCAGCATGCGGTCATAGAGCGCGCTGCGCGATTCGAAAGCGAAGTAGCACGCGCCGGGCCGCACCGGAATCGCGGGCGGCACCTGCGGCGTATAGACGAGGCGCACGCCGGGCATCGCGGACAGCACCAGCTTGTCGACGTCGTCGGGCGCGCCGACCTTGAAGCGCGCGGGCACGGCGTCCATCAGCTCGACGGTCGGCATGTCGGCCGAGACGGCGATATAGAACGTGGCCTTGTCGTCGATCTTGCCGGAGTCGAGGCGGCCGACATGGAACGACGGACGCACTTCGTCGAGTGCAATCGCGAAGTAGCGCGTCGAGATCACCGTTTCGAGCAGATCGCGCGGGATCGAATCGAGCCGCGCGAAGCCGGGGCCGGGATCGTCGTGACGATAAGCGGGCAAATCGGCGAGCGCGTAGCTCTTCGAGAACGTCATCAACTGGCCGGCCAAGCGCAGCAATTCCTGAAAGAGCCGCTCGGGATGCAGCGCCGCATGCTGATGCAAATGCGCGAGCGTCGCAAAAGCGGCGCTTGCCGTATGCAGCAGCCAGAACGACGCGATATCGCCGGAACGGAATTCGATGATGTTCTTGGTCGGCTCGCGATGAAAGCCGTAGAGCGCGCTGACCTTCGCCTGCAACGCATCGATCAGCTGACGCAGGCGCTGATGAAGAATCGGCGACGCTTCGATCGCGAGACAAGGCGGCACGAAGCTGTCGTCGATCTCGAAGCCGGAGGTGGCCGTGCGGCGCACGCGCACGAGCGGCACGGACAGCAATTGATCGCGCGGCTCGGTATGGGCGATCAGCTTGACGCTCGTCTTGAGGAACGTGATGTCGGCAACGGCTGCGTCGGTGAAGTGGTCGGCCACCGGCGCCTGTTCGCTCACGTAGCGCGAAATGAAGCCGGCACCGGCGTTCTCGGCGTAGTTCGCACCGGTCTCGCGCAGCGGATGCAGCGCCAGATAGAACGTGAATTCGCTGCTGCCGTCGGGCAAGGTATCGAGCGCGATCGGCGGCGGCAGGTTGTCCGCTTGCGGCGCGGCATAGAGCACGCCATCGGGAAACACGAGCGACAGCTCGCTCAAGCGCAGCACGTTGCTGCCAAGCGCATCGCGATCGAAGCGCACCGAGCGCACACCCCAGTTGTACGGCTGGATCGCCTGTATCGATTCAAAGAGGCGCGCCTCGTGATAGGCATCCTGCCGCTGGAAGTGCTGCGGTCTGAGAAAGAGCCCTTCGCCCCAGAGCACTTTTGCCGAATAGCTCATGATGCCTCCCGCTGGACCGCCCCAAGGGCGGCATCCGCCCCGTCGGGGGAGGCGTTGCATGGGACCGGAGTAAGCGCTAAAGCGCCAACTCCGGTCGACAGTGAACGTAAGTGAGCGTGGGGGTAGTTCATTGGAAACCCGTTAAATGCGTTCAGTGGTTGAGTGCGCTTGCGGTGCCAAACCCGCTTATTGTCTTGTTGGCCGGGTGATGAAATCGTTTTAATGCGCTTTCAATCCGGCGGATTAGCCGCAACTGACCGAAGAAAGCATATTCAACTGCTGCGGCGGCATACTCGGATCGGCCGGTATCACCGTGCCGTTTTTAACGGTCATTGCGCAATTGTGCAGGCCGATCATCAATTCAATGAGGCAGTGAATGAGTGCGCCGGACAATTCCAATTCAAAAGCGCCGCCTAGCTTGCTAGCCGATGCGGCCAAGGGCGCACAAGCGAACCATGCGCGCATTCTTGCGAATCTCGAAGGGCGCGTGGCAGCGCAGCCCGTGCCTGCGAATGCAGGCAGCGCGGCGCAGCTTGCCGCTGCCGCCGGCGCCGCGCGGCAAGACGCGGCTTCGGCCCCGCATGCCGCGACCATCATCACGGTAGACAACAGCGATGCCGACACCAAGGCCGCAATGCTCGCGGGTGCGAGCAAGGTCGAACTCGCGCACGCCACCAAACACGCGGAGACCAAGAAGGTCGCGTCCAAGGATGATTCGGATGCCGATCTACTTGCGGCGCTCGTCGCGCGTACGCCGCCGTATAGCGCGAAGAAACCGGCCGTGCCGGCCACCGAGCCGGGCGCGAAGGCGCACCAGGCTTCGAGCCTCGCAGAGCAAGTCAAGGACTGCGGCACGCGTGGCTTCTTCGAGGATCAGTTGTGCCGCTGGCGCGTGTGCGACGGTCACTGGGGCAAGGACCCGGCTTGTCCGAATGCGGCGCAAGCCAAGCAGCCGTGAAATGACGTGAAGTTCGCGGCAGGTGTGCTGCCGGGCGCCGCGCGATGAATCGCCTATAAAGGTGAGGTTTTTCGGGAGTACCGGGTTCAACGCTTCTGGCCTTGGCGCAATCGCTTGCTGGATGGGCGTTTGCGAGGGCAGGGAAAGCGCCGCTCGCGCTTGAAGGTGAGCGTTTTCGGGAGTGTGCGCCCGGCACGATCGGGCACAGCTTTTTGCCGAGGCGGGAAGGCGGCGGAAGCGGCGGCTTGCTGCGCGACTGTGCGGGGCGATCCCATTTGCGCTATCGGTCGAGCGATGTGCAACATCGTGTTGCGAAACCTTGGCGATTCGATATACGCTTTGGCACCTGAAAGCACCGCAAACTAATCCGGCGCGCATAATGTGTAAATCGGCACGATTGCGGTTTCAGATTGTCTATCTATTTGCGGGGATCGTGCGGGCGCTGGCGTGCTGCAATGCGGCGTCGTCTACCGAACGCCTCGATATTCTCCGCTAAGAAAGTTCAACGGCAGGCTGCGCGGGTTTCCCAAACGACGCTTCGCGTCGGCGTGCACGGCAGCCGCCAGTGCCTTGATTCGCATTAAATGATCGGAAACGCTCATTCGCCGCGCGTCGAGTATGATTCGGCTCTATTCCTTTGGGGCCCACGCGCTCCCGCATCAACCGTATCGGAATCATCGATGGAACAGCTCAATGGCGAAGCTCGCGACCGGCTCATTCGCTGGCTGCGGCGCCGAATGGATGAATATGGCATTACCGAAGAGGCGCTCGCCGCGTCCGTGATGGCGGACCGCCAGGCGGAGCGCGAAGTGCTATACCGGGATGCCTATGGAAATACCTGGGACGGTCACGGCGATTTGCCTGACTGGCTGCGCCGCGCCGTTGCGGCCGGGCAGCACGTCGAACATTTTCGAATCGGCGGTTAGAAAATTGTCGCGTTTTCGACGGTTTGAATTGAATGCCCGGAAAGCCGGTATCGCGCGTGCAAGCGGTGCAACCGGAATGTTCTGATCAATCCGCATCGCCGCCGCAGGTTAAACGGCAATCGTTCTGGTCTTTGCTTATCCTGTTTCGTTTGTATCGCAGCGCCTATCAGCACTGGTCGCCCCTGTCAGGGTCCGTTTTCCGCGCCCGGCCAATAGTTCTCGAATACGCATTCGGCGACGGGCATTCTTTGTGCCCAGCGCTCCATTTCGAGCATCGGCTTTTGATAAAACTGCTCCACGTGCCCGAGGCAGAGAATCGCAACCGGCTTCGAGCCGGGCGGCATCTTGAGCAAACTGCGCACTTCGTCGACGTCGAATAGGGACACCCATCCCATCCCGAGTCCTTCCGCGCGCGCCGCGAGCCACATGTTCTGAATCGCGCAGGCGACGGACGCCAGGTCCATCTCCGGCAGCGTGCGCCGCCCGAAGACGTGCCTCTCGCGGCCATCCATCAGCGCCATCACGAGCAGCTCGCCGCAGTCGCGCATGCCTTCGACTTTGAGCTTCATGAATTCGTCGTGCCGCTCGCCGAGTGCGTCGGCGGTCTTGACGCGTTCGCGCTCGACCGCCGCTTGCAACGAGGCGCGCAAGCTCTCTTCGGTCACGCGCAGGATGCGCCACGGCTGCATGAAGCCGACGCTCGGCGCGTGATGCGCTGCGTCGATGAGGCGCCGCAGCACGTCCGCATCGACCGGCTCGCGCACGAAGTGCCGCATGTCGCGTCGTTCGTAGATGGCGCGGTACACAGCGGCTCGTTCGGATTCGTCAAATTGCATTGCCATGAAATAGTGCGGCCGCGAAGGCCGGGTTCGAGGGCCAATAGCCGTGCATATACGTCGCGACGATCGAGCCGGAGCGAAACACGCCTTCGCCCGGCGCGCCCGAATGCGGATGCACGGCAGTCAGCACCGGCGCGAGCGGCGTGCTCACGCGCGAATAGTGGAACGTGTGGCCTGTCATCGCGCCGTGCAGGCCGTTCAATTGCTGCATGCCGAGCGCCGACAGACGCGCTTGCAACGCTGCTTGCCCCGGCACGAGGCCGAGCATCGGCGTCGTCGTGCCGGCGCTGTCCGTCAACGCATCAAGCAGATACAGCATGCCGCCGCATTCCGCGTAGATCGGCTTCGCGGATGCCGCATGCGCGCGGATCGTATCGGCACTACGAGTGTGACTGGCAAGCGCCGCCGCGTGCAACTCGGGATAACCACCCGGTAGATACAGCGCGTCGCTTGCAGCGGGCACGGGTTCGTCGGCGAGCGGCGAGAAATAGCGCACGCTCGCCCCGAGCGCTTCGAGCAGCCGGATATTGGCCGGATAGATGAACGAGAACGCGGCGTCGCGCGCGACGGCGATCCGCATGCCGTCCAGCAGGCGCGGCAACGCCACGGGCGCTTGCGGCTCGGCGAATTCGACCGCTGGGGGCAAAGCGGCCAGCGGCGTCGAGGCGAGCGCATCGGCGGCGTGATCGAGACGCGCGTCGAGGTCGCCGATTTCTCCCGCCGCATGCAAGCCGAGATGCCGCTCGGGCAATTCGATTTCGCTGGCGCTCGCGATATAGCCGAGCCAGCGCATGTCTTGCGGCACCGCTTCTTCGAGCATGCGCGCGTGGCGCTCCGAGCCGACGCGATTCGCGAACACGCCAAAAAACGGCACCTGTGGCCGGAACTTCGCGAGGCCGAACGCGATCGCGCCGAACGTCTGCGCCATCGCCTTCGCCCCGATTACGGCGGCCACGGGCACGCCGAACGCGGTCGCGAGATCGGCGCTCGACGGCGTGCCGTCGTAAAGACCCATCACGCCTTCGATCAGAATCAAATCCGCTTCGTGCGCGGCCTCGGCGAGCAATTGCCGGCACCCGTTTTCGCCGACCATCCACAAGTCGAGCGATTCGACCGGCGCGCCGCTCGCGTGCGCGAGGATCATCGGGTCCAGAAAATCGGGGCCGGTCTTGAAGACGCGCACGCGCCGTCCTTGCCGCCGATGGAGCCGCGCGAGCCCCGCGGTGATCGTGGTCTTGCCTTGGCCGGACGCCGGTGCGCTGATGAAAAGCGCGGGACACGCAGACATTTGTCAGAACTCCACGCCGCGCTGCGCCTTCACGCCTTGCTCGCGATATGGATGCTTGACGAGCCGCATCTCGGTGACGAGATCGGCGGCTTCGATCAGCGCGTCGGGCGCATGCCGCCCTGTCACGACGACGTGCACCATTTCGGGCCGCGACGTGAGCACGCCGAGCACTTCGTCGAGCGGCAGGTATTCGTACTTCAGCACCGTATTGAGTTCGTCGAGAACGACCATCTGGTATTCGCCGCTCTCGATCATCCTGCGGGCCTCGTCCCAGCCTTTGCGGGCGGTGGCGATGTCGGCGTCGCGGTTCTGCGTATTCCACGTGTAGCCGTCACCCATCGTGACGAAATCGCAGTTCGCCTGAGCGCCGAGAAAATCGCGCTCGGACGTGTGCAGCGCGCCCTTGATGAATTGCACGACGCCAAGCCGCATGCCGTGCCCGAGCACGCGCACGGCCATGCCGAACGCGGCCGTGCTCTTGCCCTTGCCGGTGCCGGTGTTGACGATCAAGAGGCCCTTTTCGGTGGTGGCGGCGGCTTGTTTCTTCTCGTGGCCTTCACGGCGGCGCTGGGTCATGCGCTGGTGCGATTCGGGATCGGTTTTCATCGAATGTCCTGGTCGTGTGTTTCGTGCGTGGCGCGCGGCGTGCGTCCGTCGCCGGCGGTATTCAGCAATGATCACGCGGCGTCGCCGATTCGGGTGGCGACGGCTACCGTTACCCCGTCGCGCACGGTCTTGCCGACAACGAGACGCCCGCCTTGCGACGCTAGCAGCGCGCACGGCTCGCAGACGCCCTCCACGCCGAGATGCACGAGCGCCGCGGGCGAAGGCGTCAGCGTGGGCGTAAGCGTCGCGGCAAGCCCCTCGATCTGCGCGCGCGTGAAAACCTGCAGCGGCAAGCCGTGCCGCGCGCAAAACGCCACGAGTCCCGGCTCTTGCGCTTTCGCATCGATCGTCGCGACCGCGCGGACGTCGTCGAGCGAATGCGCGCCGAGCGCGGCGCGGACGGCGGCGTCGATCTGTTCGGCCGACGCGAAGCGCCGGCAGCCGATGCCGAGCGTGAGCGGCTTATGCGATTGCATCAGACGTGGCGGTGACGAGCAATACGGGAATGAACGCGTGGAAAGGTGCGGGAAAGGTGTCAAAAAACGCGCGCTTACGATAGCACACGCCGATTCGGCGGGGTGGCTCGCGTGTCGCGAGACATGTCGTCATGGTATTGAAAAGCGCTTACGTCACCTTGACGCTCCGTTATGTCCCGCCTACACTCGCACGCACTTTGGTGCTCGTGTGCGCGCTCAACGCGCATGCAGTTAAACGGGAAACAGGGCGCGAAGCCGCATCGGCCGAGCCAACCTGTGCTGCCCCCGCAA
>DATGHJ010000527.1:0-3547 GCA_035308085.1 Trinickia sp.
TCGGCGAGCTGCAGTCCGCGCTGGTAGATCGCGCTCAGTTGCAGCGTCGCGGGGCCGATCTGGTAGCGGCCGTCGTCGAGGCGCACCAACAGCCGATGGTGGATCAGCGACGCGACGAGCCGCAGGATCGTGCTCTTGTAGAGGCCCGTGCGCGAGGCCAGTTCGGCGAGCGACAAGCCGCGGTCGTCAGGACCGAACGCGAACAGAATCGAGAACGCGCGGTCGAGTGCGGCCACGCCATCGGGCGAAGAGACCGGCGGCGCCGGTGCATCGGAAGCTGGAGGTTTTGCGGCAACCATGAGCGGTGGTTTGGCGGTGAGTGTGGATAGAATCGCTGCCGCTCTGAATATCGGTTGAATCACGTTCAAGCGGCGGCGTTATGCCTAACAGAACGCCATCTTATGCGAGGTCCTGCGCACCCCGCGCCGTTCGGTTGCGCCGCTGCGAGGCACGGGATACCCGCTCATCGTGCGTCGTCCTCGAGATGCCGTGTCGCAGGGCCCGTGTAGCGATAAGGCATTTGCCGCGGCATGGGCCCCTTGTTGCGCTCGCCGCGTCCGCTCTGCTCCCACGCATGCGACAAGATGCCGACCGCGCGCGACAAGCAGAAAATGCCGCGCGCAAGCTCCGGCGCGAAGCCGAGTTCCGCGTAGATCACAGCGGTTGCGCCGTCGATATTCATCGGCACCGGTTTGCTGCGCCCCGACGCGAGCAGCGCTTCGATCGCGCGGGCAATGCGGGCGTATTCACCCGTGACCGCCCCTTGCGCGGCCGCCTCGTCGACCATGCCGAGCAATGTGCCCGCACGCGGGTCGACCGGATGAAAACGATGACCGAAGCCCGGCAGATACTTGCCATGCTCGGCCACGAACGCATCGACGCACAGCTTGGCCGCTTCGTCGAGCGGCATGCCTTGCGCGACACGATCGCGAATCTGCTGGTACAGCTCGACCGACTGCTGCCCCGCGCCGCCGTGCACATCGTCGAGCGTGTTGAGCGCCGACGCCATCGCACCGTTCAACGGCAGCCCGCAGCTCACCGCCATGCGCGAGATGGCGATCGACGGCGCGTGCGGCCCGTGATCGACCGACGCAACCAGCGCCGCTTCGAGCAGGCGCGATTGCGTCTTGCCCGGCACCTCGCCGCGCAGCATCAGCCAGATCATGTCGGGAAAGCTCAAGCGCCCGATCAGCTCCTGGATCGGATACCCGCGCACATGGATCTTGCCGGGCTCGATATCGATGATGTCGGTGCGCCAGTAGTCGGCACCGAGTTGCCGGTAGTCGACGCTATCGTGGGTGTTGCCGTTCGCGCTCATCAAATCACTCCGTCGTTGCGCAAGGCTTCGATCGCGGCTTCGTCGTAGCCGAGCTTGGCGAGCCACGCCTGCGTGTGCTGCGAGAGTTGCGGTGCGGGTGCGCGCGGCACTGGGTCGGCGTCGGACATGCGGAAGCCCGCGCGCGTCACGTGCTGGCCGACATCGGGGAACGACGCGACGAAGCCGCGCTCCGCGAGTTGCGGATGCGCGAGTATGCCGGGTACGTCGAGCACGAGCCCGGCCGGTACCCCTGCCGCGGTGAACTCGCTCTCCCATTGCGTAGCCGGCGCACTCGCCAACGCAGCTTCGAGCGCTTGCGTCAGCGCCACCCGATTCGCCTTGCGCGCGTTGCGCTCGTTGAAGCGCGGATCGTCGAGCCACTCGGGATGCCGGACGATCCGGCACAGCGAAGCGAACTGCTTGTCTTCGTTGGCCGCGATATTGATGAGCCCATCGCCGGTTCGGAACGTGCCCGACGGCGCCGCGGTGAAATTCTGGTTGCCCATCGGCGTGGGCTTCACGCCCGCGTTCAAGTAGTTCGATACGACCCAGCCCATCGTCGCGAGCGTGGCTTCGAGCATCGAGACATCGATCATGCGGCCCGTGCCCGTGCGCACGGCATCGACGAGCGCCGACGCAACCGCGAACGCGGACGTGATGCCGCCGATCGTGTCGCTGATCGGAAAGCCCGTGCGCAGCGGGGCCGATTCAGCGTCGCCGGTCACGCTCATGACACCCGACATGCCTTGGATGATCTGATCATAGGCGGGCCGGTTAGCGAGCGGCCCTTCTTTACCGAAACCGGAAATCGCGCAGTAGACGATGCGCGGATTGGCATCGCGCAACACGTCGTAGCCGAGCCCGAGGCGATCCATCACGCCGGGGCGGAAGTTCTCGATCAGCACGTCGGACTCGCGCACCATCCGCAGCAGAACCTCGCGGCCGCGCGGTTCTTTCAGATTGAGTGTGACGGACTGCTTGCCCGCGTTGACCGCGACGAACGACGCACCCATTTGACGCGCCGACGCTTTCGGGTCCGCGCCGAGACGCCGCGCGAGATCGCCCTGCCCCGGCACCTCGATCTTGATGACTTCGGCCCCCATCAGCGCGAGCTGATAGCCGCAAAACGGCCCGGCCAATACGTTCGAAAGGTCCAGCACGCGTATGCCGTGCAAGGGCAATTCCATTTCCGGCTCCTTGATGTTCGCTTCTCGCCCGGCAATCCGCCGACACGCCTTCGCCGGCGCATTCGTTCTATTTGACAGAACGACGTTCCAATAATAGTCGACAGACGGCGCTTCCGCATCGGGAAAAACCACTGCGCTTGCTCACCCCGATGAGTCATTTTGTCATTCTTTTTGACGCATCGTCGTTCTGCCTGACAGAACCAATGTCAGGAGACACCCCAATGCACGACTTCGGTGCGCCCGGCGTATTCGTGCTGATCGCTCCCGATGCCGTCATACACCAGCGCATCGGCCTGACTGCTTCCGTCTCCCCCAACGCGGCCCGCGTTGCGTGCCGCGTTTTTTGATTGGCATTTTCTCAATATTAATGCCGGCCATTTCTGCAGAAGAATGATCTGTCTGCCTCGCATTTAGTCAACGCTCTGTTGCAAAAACACCCTATTATCTTGGACTGCACCTCTCAGCCGCGTCAGCCGGGGATTCTCAATAATAGGTATTGATTGTTGCAGTTTACAGAATAGTGTTTCATCCGGCTTAAGAATGGATATTCTTCCGGTGCGCGAATACATTTACAGGGCTTGCTTAAAGGAAGAAGCAAATGAAGACAAAAGAGTCTCCGGCCCCAGACATGAGCCGCGTCCAAGTCGAAATTCTCGAACGCTCCGATACGACCCTGATCGTGCGCTGGGTGGAACCCGGCCGATGCCATTACGGCGAGCAGCGGTGGCGCCGCCGCTCGGCCAACTCGTCGGGAACCTGCGTGCTGTCGCGGCGTGCGATCCATCGCGGCGACGCGGTATTCAGGCCGGCGGAACGGCCCGCGCCGTCGAATGCCAAAGCGATGATTTCGGTCGAAGTCTTCGGCCAATCGGCCGACGAATAACGGCGAGGCATTGGGTTGAATCGATCGACGCAATGCCCGCACTGCTGACTCATTGATTCGATTTACCCGGCAATCCAATCACTCGACCACGGTATTGCGCAGACGGAAGCGCTGCTTGTGCGGCCGCGATGTCTTCAATGCGAGCTTTGACGTCAGGAT
>DATGHJ010000528.1:0-3437 GCA_035308085.1 Trinickia sp.
GTGCTTCGTCGCGGCACGAGATCGGCACTGGCGTGATCGGCGGGATGCTCTTCGCGACGTTCTTCGGGCTGTTGCTGATTCCGGTGTTCTACGTGACGGTGCGACGCCTGCTCGGTGACAAGCTCGAAGAGGCCACGCACAAGCTGAAGCATCACCACGGCGGGGCAACGCAAGCGCACGCGCGTGCGCACGACGACGGTGGCGATATCGGTCGGTATCGGTGATAGAGACAGCGGCCCGGGCAGGCCCGCATAGTGTGACGCCGCCCGCGCACCGGGCAGCGGGACCACGAGTTTTGCAGATGAACAATCGAGCGTTGCTTTCCCGGCGCGGCGTTCCCGCACGGCGTCGATTCCTGAAAGTCCACCGTAAGCGCGCGACGCACCCGGCACACCGCAAAAGGGCGTTTTGAGGTAAAAGGGAGCGCATGACCGAACGCTCCCGACTCATTCCGCTCATCGTTGCCTGCCCGCTCTTTCTGCAAAATCTCGATACATCGATCATGGCGACGGCGCTGCCGTCCATCGCCCGCTCGCTCGATGTCGAAGCGCTGCATCTCAATCTCGCCATCACGTCCTACTTGCTGAGCCTCGCGGTATTCCTGCCCGCGAGCGGCTGGCTGGCCGACCGCTTCGGGCCGCGCCGCGTGTTCTGCGGCGCCATCGTGTGCTTCTCGCTCGGCTCGGCGCTCTGCGGACTCGCGCAGTCGCTGCCGCAACTCGTGCTGTTCCGCGTGCTGCAGGGGATGGGCGGCGCGATGATGGTGCCGGTAGGGCGCTTGATCCTGCTCCGAAGCGTGCCGAGTGCGCGCATGGTTGCCGCGATGGTCTGGTTCACGGTGCCGGGCGCGTTCGGGCGGCTGGCAGGACCTCTGTTCGGCGGGCTCATCGTCACGATCGCATCATGGCGCTGGATCTTTTTGTTGAACATCCCGTTCGGCGTGCTCGGCGTGACGCTCGCGTTGAGCTTCATCGACGGCGGTTACGAGCCAGTCGTCGAACGCTTCGACCTGATCGGTTTCGTGCTGCTGTCGAGCGGCCTCGTCGGGATGGTCGGCGGGCTCGACACGGTCGGGCGCGGGCTCGTGCCACACGCGGCGACGCTCGCGTTCATCGGCGCCGGTGCGCTGTCGTTGCTCGCTTACCTGCTCTACGGACGCGCACGCGAGCGCACGATCATCGATCTGGGCATCCTGCGCTACAAGGCGTACCGGACTGCCGTGGTCGGCGGCATGCCGCTGCGCATCGCGATCGGCGCGTCGCCGTTTTTGTTGCCGTTGATGCTCCAGCTCGGCTTCGGACTGTCGCCGCTGCAATCGGGGTCGCTTTCGGTTGCGACGGCCATCGGCTCGCTCAGCGTGCGCACCGTGATGACGACCGCGATTCGCCGCATCGGCTTTCGCACGCTGCTGATCGGCGCGACTTTCGCGACGAGTGTCTTCTACGCGTGCTACGGCCTGTTCAGGCCGACGACCCCGCATCTTTTGATCTTCGTCGTGCTGCTGTTCGGCGGCCTCTTCAATTCGCTCGCGATGGTGACGCTCAACACGCTCGGCTATTCCGACATGCCGAAGCCGAGGATGAGCCGCGCCACGGCGCTCTCGAGCATGATGCAGCAGTTGTCGGTGAGCTTGGGCGTCGCGTTCGGCGCGTCGCTCGTCGCGCTGACCGCGCATCTGCATGGCGGCAGCACGGCGCATCTCGCCGCTCGCGACTTCTCGCCGGCGTTCGTCGTGGTCGGTGCGATGACGCTGTGCTCGCTGTTGTTCTTCGTGCGGCTTTCGCACGAGGAGGGCGCGGAGCTGCGCCGGAGTTGAGGTGCTCGAACGCCAGGGCCAGTCATTGGCACTCGCGCGAACAGGCCCTGAGCGTTCGACCCTTCAAGTGCCCATGCGCGTCGCGAGGAACTCGCCTTCGAGCCGCCACGCCAGGGCGCCGACGTCGCGCGCGTCGCCGATCCAGTGGAACGAATCGGGCGTGATGTCGGTGAAGCGCCAGCGCGTCGCGGCGCCGTTGGCGCGGTTGCCGAGCTGCATGATGTCGCGGCCCTCGCGCCGGCCGATCTGTTCCTCGCGATGGCCGTTCACGGGATTGGTCCAGGTGATGCGCCAGGCGCGCAGCGCGGGGTCCCAGACGCGTTGCGTCGTGCCGTACATGTTCCAGGCCGGATCGGGAGGGGTGGTGCGCTCGCCGCGCGCGGGCATGATCCAGACGTCCTGGATCGCGCGGCCTTCCAGCACCCAGCCGAAATGGGCCTCGCCCGTCAGCGGCACGGCGGGGACTTCGCCGCGATAGTGCAGGACCTCGAGCTTCCAGCTGCCGACCAGCCAACCGTAGAGATCGTCGGCGGCGTCGATTTCGGCGCTGCGCGAAGGCGTGCCGAGTGCCGAAAGGAAGGCGTGCGGCACGCCGTTGTCGTCGAAATTCATGAGCGATTCTCCGTAACGATGATGGCGCAAGGCATCGGCGCGCGGCCGATGTGTGTGCTACAACGAATCGTAGGCACGGATGCGAG
This sequence comes from Trinickia sp., assembly GCA_035308085.1. Taxonomy (GTDB): domain Bacteria; phylum Pseudomonadota; class Gammaproteobacteria; order Burkholderiales; family Burkholderiaceae; genus Trinickia_A. The sequence goes on from DATGHJ010000528.1 coordinate 2,515, forward strand.
GCAAATCTTGGGAAAAATTGCGGCCGATCTGGAACGGGCGCTCGCGCGCCGTGAGGCGGAGGGCGTCAGGGGCGCCGTGACGCCGCGCGTGCTGGCGAGCGGCGCGGGCTGGTCCGTCGACGACGTGCTGTGCACGAGCGGCCCGCGCGACAAGCCGTTCGAGGAGCGCCACGAGCGGGTTTGCGTCGCGATGGTGACGGCGGGCGCGTTCGAATACCGCTCGCCCGCTGGGGCAGGGCTGATGACACCCGGCGCGGTCCTGCTCGGCAATGCGGGGACATGCTTCGAATGCGGTCACCGGCACCATGCGGGCGACCGTTGCGTGGCCTTTCGCTACACGCCGGGCTACTTCGAACAGATTGCGGCGGACGCCGGTATTCGCAACCGCGACGCCGGCTTCGCCACCGTGCGCATTCCTCCGCTGCGCCCACTCGCGCCGCTGGTCGCGGCCGCGTGCGCGGGCGTCATGTCGGCGAGCGCCGTTGCCTGGGACGAGCTGGCGCTAGCTGTGGCCGCACAAGCCTTGCGGGTAGCGGCCGGCATGCCGGCGGTCGATGCGCGCGGCGTGCCCGAGACGGCGCTCGCGCGTATCGCGCCGGTACTACGTTTGATCGACATCGCGCCCGATGACGCTTTGAATGTGGAGCGGCTCGCGCAACACGCGGGTTTGAGCCCGTACCACTTCCTGCGCACGTTCGAGCGCGTAACGGGTGTCACGCCGCATCAATACCTGCTGCGTGCGCGCTTGCGCGCGGCGGCGCAAAGGCTTGCGGAGGAGCGCACGAAGATCGTCGATATCGCGCTCGATTGCGGCTTCAACGACGTATCGAATTTCAATCACGCGTTTCGCGCGGAGTTTGGCGCCAGTCCGCGCGCGTATCGGCTGGAGGCGCGCCGCTAGCCGCGGTGTCGCACGGCAACGG
>DATGHJ010000529.1:0-9967 GCA_035308085.1 Trinickia sp.
AAGGCGCTCGGGGCAGGCCCCACGCCGATCAACTTCAACGAGCTCTATTCGGCGTTGCAGACGGGCGTTGTGGAGGGCCAGGAGAACCCGCTGCCGATCATCGCGACAGCCAAGCTCTACGAGGTGCAGAAGTACATCAGCCTCACGTCGCACGTGTGGGACGGCTACTGGATTCTCGGCAACGTCGCCGCCTGGAACAAGCTGCCGCCCGACATCCGCGCGATCGTGCAGCGCGAGTTCACGCGCGCGGGCGCGGAGCAGCGCGCCGATATCGCGAAGCTCTCCCAATCGCTGCGCAGCGACTTGAAGGGCAAGGGCATCACGTTCGTCGATGTCGACCGCGAAGCGTTCCGCGGCGCGCTCGCGAAGACCTCCTTCTATAGCGACTGGAAATCGAAGTACGGCGGCGAAGGCTGGGGCATCCTCGAAAAGTACGCGGGCAAGCTCGCCTGAAGGAGACATCATGATCACGCTCTCTTACCCGCATCATTCGCCGCGGCGCTTCGCGTGCGCGCTCGACGCCGCGCTCGGGCCTTTGGTCGAGATTCCCGCCGCGCTCTTGGTGGTCGCCGAAATCGTCGTGCTGCTGGCGGGCGTGACGAGCCGCTATGTGCTGCGCTCGCCGCTCGTCTGGTCCGACGAACTCGCCGAGATCCTGTTCCTGTGGCTCGCGATGCTCGGCGCGGTGGTGGCTTTGCGGCGCGGCGAGCACATGCGGATGACCGCCGTGGTGGGCATGTGCTCGCCCGGTGTGCGCGCGTTCCTCGACATGGTCGCCATCGCGGCGCCGCTCGCGTTTCTCGCGCTCGTCATGTGGCCGGCCGTGCAGTTCGCGCAGGACGCGTCGATCGTCACCACGCCGGCGCTGAGCATCTCCGATTCGTGGCGCGCGGCGGCGTTCCCGGTGGGCTCGGGGCTCATGCTGCTGGTGACGGTGGTGCGGCTCATTCGCGAAGCAAACTGGCGCCTCGTGCTCGCCGCGCTGGCCGCCGTCTTCGCGATCGGCTGCGCGTTCGCCGCGCTCGGACCGGTATTGAGCAATCTCGGCAACTACAACCTGCTGATCTTCTTCGTCGGGCTCGTGGCGCTCGGCGTGCTGTCCGGCGTGCCGATCGCGTTCTCGTTCGCGCTCGCGACCTTCGGCTATCTCGCGCTGACGACGAGCACGCCGATGACGGTCGTCGTCGGCCGCATGGACGAGGGCATGTCGCACCTGATCCTGCTGTCGGTGCCGCTGTTCGTGTTTCTGGGCCAACTGATCGAGATGACGGGCATGGCCGCCGCGATGATCGCGTTTCTCGCGAGCCTGCTCGGGCATGTGCGCGGCGGTCTGTCGTATGTGCTGGTCGGCGCGATGTATCTGGTGTCCGGCATATCGGGTTCCAAGGCCGCGGACATGGCGGCGGTCGCCCCCGTGCTGTTCCCCGAGATGAAGGCGCGCGGCGCGAAGCCGGGCGAACTCGTCGCGCTCCTGGCGGCGACCGGCGCGCAGACCGAAACGATACCGCCGAGCCTCGTCTTGATCACGCTCGGCTCGGTGACGGGCGCGTCGATCTCGGCGCTGTTCACGGGCGGCATGCTGCCCGGCATCGTGCTCGCGGTGACGCTGTGCGCGCTCGTGTTCTGGCGCAATCGGCGCGACGATCTCTCGCACGTGAAGCGCGCGGGCGGCGCCGAGATTGTCCGCAAGCTGCTGATCGCGCTGCCCGCGCTCGCGTTGCCGTTCGTGATCCGTCTCGCGGTGATTCGCGGGATCGCGACAGCCACCGAAGTCTCGACGCTCGGCATCGTGTACACGGTGCTCGCGGGCCTCTTGATCTATCGCCGCTTCGAATGGGCGCGCTTGAAGCCGATGCTGATCGAGACGGCGTCGCTGTCGGGCGCGATTCTGCTCATCATCGGCGCGGCGACGGGCATGGCCTGGGCGCTCACGCAATCGGGTTTCTCGGGCGAACTCGCCGACACGCTCGCCGGCTTGCCGGGCGGGGCGGCAACGTTCATCGCGGCTTCGATCGTGGTGTTCATCGTGCTCGGCAGCGTGCTCGAAGGCATTCCCGCCATCGTGCTGTTCGGCCCGCTGATGTTCCCGATCGCGAGGCAACTGGGCATCAACGACATTCACTACGCGATGGTCGTGATTCTTTCGATGGGTGTCGGCCTGTTCGCGCCGCCGTTCGGCGTCGGCTACTACTCGGCCTGCGCCGTGAGCCGCATCCATCCCGATCAAGGCATGAAGCCGATCGCCGGCTACATCGTCGCGCTCGTCATCGGGCTCGTCGTGGTTGCCGCGGTGCCCTGGATTTCGACGGGCTTCCTGCATCAGTAATTGCGCTCGCGCGCCGGCCTTCGGCTTCGGCCACGGGCGGCGGCGCGCGGCTTACTCACTCACTCATGTCATCGGCGCCGCTTCTCGCGAAGCCGCGCGCAAGGAGCCTTATTGCCATGTCCACCCTCGATCAAACGCCGCTCGCGAACGCCATCCGCTTTCTTTCAATCGACGCAATCCTGCGCGCGGGCGAAGGGCACCAGGGCGTGCCGCTCGGCATGGCCGAGATCGCCACGGCGCTGTTCACGCGCCACTTGAAGTTCAATCCGGCCGACCCGCAATGGCCCGACCGCGATCGCTTCGTGCTTTCGAACGGCCATGGCTCGATGCTGCTGTATTCGCTGCTCTATCTGACGGGCTACGCGCGCATCGGTCTCGATCAGATCAAGACGTTCCGCGAGTTCGGCTCGCACTGCATGGGGCACCCCGAATACGACCCGGCGTCCGGCATCGAAGTGACGACCGGCCCGCTCGGCCAGGGGATCGCGAACGCGTTCGGGATGGCGGTGGCCGAGGCGTATCTGAGCGCGAAGTTCGGCAGCGGCATCGTCGATCACTACACGTACGCGTTCGTCGGCGACGGCTGTCTTCAGGAAGGCATCGGCCAGGAGATGATTTCGCTCGCGGGGCATTTGCGCCTCTCCAAGCTGATCCTGTGCTGGGACGACAACCGCATCACCGACGACGGCAGCACCGGGCTGTCGATCAGCGAGGACGTGCGCGAGCGCTTTCGCGTCGCGGGCTGGCAGGTGATCGATGTCGACGGGCACGACATCGACGCGGTATCGGCGGCTCTGGAACTCGCGCGCAAGGACCCGCGTCCGTCGATGCTTGCGTGCCGGACGATCATCGGCCGAGGCATCGCGCGGCTGCAGGGTCAGCGCGGCGGCCATAGCGGCAAGCTGTTCGACGCGGACGCCGAGGCGGCCCGCGAGCTGCTCGACTGGCCGCATGCGCCGTTCCATGTGCCCGACGAGATTTTGTCGGCGTGGCGCCGCGCGGGGCGGCGCAGCGCCGACGCGTATCGCGCGTGGCAGGCCCGCGTCGCGGCGCTGCCGGCGCAAGACCGGGCCGAGTTCGAGCGCGTTCAGGCGGGCCGCTTGCCCGACAGCTGGCGCGACGTGCTCGAAGACTACCGGCGGCGCGCGGCGGAAAACACGGAAGCGCAGCAGGGCATCATGGTGTCCGCCGAGATCAACGATCTGTTTGCGACGACGCTGCCGGAGCGCATGGTCGGCTGCGCCGACCTCGAAGCGCCGACGAGCCACAAGCGCCGTTTGCATGCGTTCACGGCCGACGACCGCAGCGGCGCCTACGTGCACTGCGGCGTGCGTGAGCACGTGATGGGCGCGATGGCGAACGGCATGGCCGCGCACGGCGGCGTGATCGCGACGTGCGTCACCTATTTCGCGTTCTCCGACTACGAGCGCCCCGCGATGCGCATGGCCGCGCTCATGGGCCTGCCCGTGAAGTTCGTGTTCAGCCATGACTCGATCGGCCTCGGCCGGAATGGCCCGACGCATCAGCCCGTCGAGATTCTCGCGTCGCTGCGCGCGATGCCGAACATGCACGTGATGCGTCCGGCCGATGCAGTGGAGGCGGCGGAGTGCTGGGAGATCGCGCTCGAACGCAAGGACGGTCCGAGCACGATGGTGTTCGCTCGGCAGGCATTGCCGCCGGTGCGGCGCATGCATGTCGCCGAGAACCTGTCGCGGCGCGGCGCGTATGTGCTGGCCGAGGCAGATGGCGGCGCACGCCGGGTCACGCTGCTCGCCACCGGCTCCGAAGTGGCGATCGCGCTCGAAGCCCGCGCGCGTCTGCAAGCCGAAGGCGTGGCGACGGCGGTCGTCTCGATGCCGTGCTGGGAAATTTTCGACGAGCAGGACGCTGACTATCGCGCCGCCGTGCTCGGGCCGGGCACGGTACGCGTCGCAGTGGAAGCCGCCGTGCGCTTCGGCTGGGACCGCTACCTCGGCGAACGCGGTGGTTTTGTCGGCATGACAGGTTTTGGCGCATCCGGTCCCGCCGAGGTGCTGTTCGAGCACTTCGGCATTACTGCGGGCCACGTCGTGGAAGAGGCGCGCCGCCATCTTTTGAAGGGAATCGAACAGCAACTCAAGGAAGAAGCATGATGGAAAAGATCGTCTTTCTCGACCGCGCGACGCTCGCGCCGCAAATCAAACTGCGCGCGCCAGGCTTTGCCCACGAACTCGTCGAATACGAAAAGACCGCCGCCGAAGACGTGCTGACCCGGCTCGCGGGCGCGACGATCGCGATCACGAACAAGGTGGCGCTGACGAAAGAAGTCATCGACCGGCTGCCAACCTTGAAGCTCGTCGCCGTGGCCGCGACCGGCACCGATTGCGTCGACAAGGCCGCTTGCCGGCATCGCGGCATCGCCGTGACGAACATTCGCGGCTACGCGCTGAACACCGTGCCCGAGCACACGTTCGCGCTGATGCTCGCGCTGCGCCGCAACCTCGTCGCGTACCGCAACGACGTGCTTGCGGGCGTGTGGCAGAAGTCGGGGCAGTTCTGCTTCTTCGATCATCCGATCCACGATCTCGGCGGCGCGCGGCTCGGCATCATCGGCGAGGGCGTGCTCGGGCAGCGCGTCGCGGAGATCGGCAAGGCGTTCGGCATGGTGCCGATGTTCGCCGCGCACAAAGGCAAGCAAGGTTTGGGGCCGCTTTATACGCCGTGGTCGGAAGTGCTGGCGACGAGCGACGTCATCAGCATCCACAGCCCGCTCACGCCCGAGACGCGCAACATGCTGGCGATGCCGGAGTTCCGCGCGATGAAGCGAAAGCCGCTCATTATCAACACGGCGCGCGGCGGGCTCGTGGACGAAGGCGCGCTCGCGCAGGCGCTCGACGAGGGATTGATCTGCGGTGCGGGGTTCGATGTGACGGATGGCGAGCCGCCGCGCACGGATAGTCCGCTCATGCGCATCGCGGGGCGGCCGAATGTGATTCTGACGCCGCACGTCGCATGGGCTTCGGATGAGGCGCAGCAGGCGCTTGCGGATCAACTGGTGGACAACATCGAGAATTTCGTAAGCGGCAAGCCGACGAATCTGGTGCAGAGCGCGTATTGACCAAGGCTGCTGGTGGAGCGAATCCAGAACGCGTGTCGTCGCGAGGGCAATCTAAACGCACCCCAATTCTCAATCGCGCGAAGATGCTATCGTTGGACCGTCTACCCAATATCAGCCGGGAGCGCGCTATGGCGGAGGACAAAGATGATGTCGACGATCTTTGGCACGTGAGCGCAGCTTGCTTCAACTGCGGCGCGGTTCGAACGGCCGCTCCCACTCTCTTCATCGAGCGAAACGGCGCTTCGGCGTTTGCCCACCAGCCTGCCGGTGAACAAGAAACAGAAGATGCGTGGCGAGGCGTCCTCGTCTGTCCGGTGGCTGCCGTTCGGCCGCCAAAAGGTTTGAGGATGCCGACAGGCCTCTTCCCGCAAGCGTTGGCTCCCGGCGTGTGGAGGCTCGGATATAACGCCCGCTCTTCGTACGGCGCCCACAGCTACATCACGCTTGCAGGCGGCATGCGTGTGATGATCGACGGGCCGCGCTGGTCGGGCCACCTCGAGCGCTGGATCGCGCAAGCCGGGGGATTGGATCATATCTTGCTGACCCACCGCGATGATGTCGCGGACGCGGGCATCTATGCGAAGCGCTTTGGCGCCCGCGTCTGGATCCATGCGAACGACGCCGATGGCGCTCCGTTCGTCACTGACGTGATCACGGGCGATCTGGCGCATGAGATGTTGCCGGGAGTGCGGGTCATTCCGATGGCGGGACATACACGGGGAAGCGTCATGTTCCTCATCGGCCAGGCCCTTTTCTCTGGAGACTCACTGTGTTGGGATTTCCGCAGGCACGCTCTGCATGCCTTTCGAGACGCCTGCTGGTACGACTGGTCCACCCAACTTCGCTCCCTCGAGCGACTCGTTCACGAAAGCTTCAGTGGCGTGTTCGCCGGACATGGCGGAAGTATCATTCTGGATGCACCGACTATGCAGCGCGAACTGCGAGCGTTTCTCGATACGGTAAAAGCGGACTGAGACTTTCCCGGTAAGTTGATCACAGTGCTCGGATAGCCCCCAAGCAGCGAAGGCGGCGCCGCCCAGACTGGCTGTGCGTCGATCAATGTGGTTCACCGAGGCAAGCGTCGGCAACATCGACGATCGGCTCGCTGTCGGCGTGAGCTTGTGGAAACCGGTCAACGCACTTGATTTGAACGAAGGTCCACCAGGTTCCCGGGGGATCGTGACCCAGCCACATCACAGTGGCTGCGACCTTGGTTCGCAACCCCCATTGCCGCCAGTCAGCACCTGTTGGCGAAAAGTTTCCGTGTTTGTCCTGGTACCGGTTGCGGTCCAACCCGTACTGCTTCAGATAGGGCGGATCGAGGCGCTCCTCGAGTGTAGCCGGCTCGCCACGCGCGATGCCTGCTTGCGCTATTGCCTCGTCACGGCGGAAATCGCTCACGGCATGGCCGATCACCGACAGCTCGAACAGCAATGCACCGCCAACCGCCGCGCACGTCACAATAATGCAGAGCGAGAGCGCCCAAAGTACCCGCCTTCCGGTCGTCGGCGTCTTCATCACTCTCGACCGCCTCCGGGCGTCGCGATTTGCCGCCGTGCCCGGCGCTTCAGGCCCTTTGTAGAATGTCAATCGCCTTTTCGGCATCGCCCAGCGAGTCGACCGCGAGATAAGCAATGAACTGCGTGCCAAGCACAGCGGCCGAGACACCGCGGAGGTTGATCCCCCCGTCTGCCAACATCTGGGTCAATTGTGCGATGACGCCCAGTTGGTCCAGACCCATTACACGGACGGAGTGAAGGCTGGCGGTGACGCTGAATCCCGCCTGTGTGGCGGCACGGATCGCGCTGTCCCCCTGCAGCGGAGCGACAAACACGACCCCCTTACCCGATGTCTCCGGCGTGCGACGTGCCACGATGAACTGCAAGTCGACACCCGCATCCCGCAAGACGCCTAATAGCTTCGCAAGGCCCCCCGGTTTGTCGTCGATGGTAGCTGCCCAAACATCGACAAGTTCCACGCTCAGTTCCATGGCAGTCCCTCCCGCCTGACGAACCTCATCAGAAAAATCTACTTCATCAACGGCACGCAAGCAAGGTAGGCAGCGTAACGCGACGACCTGCAGCCGAAGGCTCAGCACTGCAAAGCCCCGTTCTCAGCGTTGGTGGAGGATTTGCAGCTCGGTCATTCCTGGTCACAGTGCACCTTGAAGTGCGTTAGCACGGCGGGCCCGAATGCATTGCTGATTGCGACATCGGCGGCGTCGCGACCGTATGCCATCAATACGCGCCCGATGCGCGGCGCGTTGTTTCGCGGATCGAAGGTCTGCCACCTACCACCCACATAGGCTTCGAACCACCCCGCGAAATCCATCGGCGCGGCAACGGGCGGCAAGCCCACATCGCTGATATAGCCGGTGCAGTAGCGCGCCGGAATATTCATTGCGCGGCATAGCGTGACGCCCAGATGCGCGAAATCGCGGCAGACGCCTCTGCGTTCGCGGTAGGCATCCCACGCGGTTTTGGTCGGCCGCGCATGCCCGTAATCAAATTCGATGTGTTGGTGCACGAAGTCGCAGATTGCCAGCACAGTCTCGCGGCCCGGGGTGCACTGGCCGAAAATCTGCCACGCGGTTTCGACCAGCAGATCGGTTTCGCAATAGCGGCTCCCCAATAGGAAAATCAGCGTATCGTCGGGCAACTGCTCCACCGGATGGCCCCAACCGTCGCTAGGCCGTGTTTCCATGGCACTCGACACATTTAGGAGCGCTGTCGTGCGCAATTCCACACGCCCGATGGGCGCGACGATTCGGCTGCACAGGTTGCCGAACAAATCGCGATACTGGCTAATCGGCAGCGGCGGATCGGTAACGAGCAAATCCGCCACGACAATATCCTTCGCATGCGAAAAATGGGTGTTCAGCATCAGCATCATCGGCGTGGGCTGCGGGCACTCGTATGACAGTTCGTATCCGACGCGAAGCTTCATGAATCCTCCTTGATTCGGATGATTCGGGGGGGTGTTCGGCCTGGCATTTCGAACGCGCGTTGCCGAAAGCAGCCACGAGAGATGATCCCACGATGCAAGGCATCAAGCGCGCATTCAAAAACAATCGCCCGCTGTCCGTCGTACCCCATACGACCACCGAGTGTGCGGGTCGAGGAAACAAAGATGGAATCAGTCGACTGGGCCAAGCAATACGTCGATGGCGGCTTGACCGGCGATTTCAGCTACCAGATAGGCCCATCGTTCGGTAAAGGGGCCGTTGCGCAGCGGGATGCGGCCTCCGCGCGCGCCCAACACTTCGAGGTTCGTGCCGCCTTTTATCTGAAATGTCACGTCAAACGTGTCCTGAGTAGCCGGAGTTAATTCGACATGAATCTCGAAACCGCGATACTCGATCACTCGGTGCATGAAAGACAACCTTGATCGGTTTGCGCAGCTGTTGGCGACGCCTCGACGGGGCCTCGCGGCCACTCGCTGCAGGAACAGCTAGACCGGACCGTGGTCTTCATCAAATCGAATATCGATTCTGCGGACCACGAACGTTTTGCTTTTTCGCGATTTCAAGCAGCTTTTCGCGAAATTCGTCAAATGCCAGCAGAAACGACAGTCCGTTGGATCCGAGCGCGGGTTGCAGGCCTTTGAGCGTTGCGCTGTCGACCTCGAACGTGATTTCCCCGGAATCGTCATATCCCCGGAAAAACACGCCATGCCTGGCGGCATCGTAGCTTCGGCTCGGATTCGGAAACTGGAGCGCCACGATCAGCTTTTTATGGTGTTAGCGGAAACCGCCACTTGCTTACGGTGGAATCGATGAGTGAATAATTGATGCGCCTCTGGTCTGCCCGGTTAGCGTCCTCAGTTTTAAGAAGGAGAAGCTGCGTCCGACGATCCCGGTTGTAAGCAGTGTCATTTGCCGCGAGAGGGATTGCTTTCTTGATATTTAATCGCATGACTACCTCTGAAAGACCGGTCCACCTAGTGAGGACGGTCTGCTCACTGTATACCCTTTCCGCCGCGTGAACTCCTTTTATTACGTTACCGGAGCTCAAGCGATTTTCCATTGGCTTGTTTCCTTCGGCAGACGTACTACGGTGTTCGTGAACGCGCCAGTTCGTCTGCCACGGTGCCCGGAACAGCCGATCTGTTGGGCACTTGGCTTGACCCCGAAGATGGCGGCTGAGTCCAGGGTTGATTCCCGAAACCCGGCAGTAGCGCAACGCAAACCGTAGCAGGAGGTGACCCATGCACGAGAAGCAAATGCTCGAAGCCCTGAATGCGCACTGGAACGCGTCGGCCGCTGGCGATCTGGACGCGGAACACGATATTTACGCCGATGGCGCGGTCTGTGAATATCCGCAATCCGGTGAACGCATCGTTGGGAGAACCAATTTGCAGGCGTTGCGAAGCCATCATCCAGGTAAGCCCTCAGGGTTCGATGTCAGACGAATCCAAGGAAACGGGAATCTGTGGATTACGGAATACACGATCACCTATGCGGGACGGGCATCGTACGTAGTGAGCATCATGGCGTTCGCTAACGACAAGGTCGTACACGAGACCCAGTATTTTTCGGAGTCCTT
>DATGHJ010000530.1:0-4187 GCA_035308085.1 Trinickia sp.
GGCACTTTGCGAACCCTTCAGTGGGATGGGCAAACTTCCCCCCGGAAAAAGCCGGCGGCCATGCCGTCGGCTTGCTCAAACGATCGCCGGCATTCGAGAGCGGCCTGGGCGCAGAAGTGCGCGCAGCAAAGCGCCTCGAAGCTGACTGGACTTGGCGTGCGGTGCCCGCTGGCACAGCGCGCCTTACCGTATTCATTAGCGTAAGCAAGCGGGAAGCGCGTACGCCGATGAATAGCCCGCTTCGCAGCGCACGCCTTGATAAGCGTGCAGCGGGAAGCGGGTTTTGACGAAGGGTGTAGTTTGAATTAACTCTCATCTGAAAACCTGAAGGAGAAAATGATGGCACTCGCCAAGAAAAAACCTGCAGCTAAAAAAGCCGCCGCGAAACCGGCCGTGAAGAAGACTGCAGCGAAGAAGGCTGCTCCGGCTAAGAAGGCCGCTGTGAAGAAGGTTGCAGCGAAGAAGGTCGCCGTGAAGAAGGTCGCTGCCAAGAAGGTCGCAGCGAAGAAAGTCGCGGTGAAGAAGGTTGCAGCGAAGAAGGTCGCGGCAAAGAAAGTCGCAGTGAAGAAGGTTGCTGCGAAGAAGGCCGCACCGGCTAAGAAGGCTGCAGCGAAGAAGGTTGTCGCGAAGAAGGCCGCTGCGAAGAAGGCGCCTGCCAAGAAGGCTGCGGCGAAGAAAGCCGCGCCTGCGAAGAAGGCTGCCGCCAAGAAGGCTGCCCCTGCGAAGAAGGCTGCGCCTGCCAAGAAGGCAGCACCGGCGAAGAAGGCTGCTGCGAAGAAGGCCGCTGCTGTGCCTGCTCCCGCTGCGGCACCCGCTGCGTCGACGGCTCCTGCTGCTACGGTGAAGACCGCGTTGAACCCGGCTGCTGCGTGGCCGTTTCCGACCGGCAGCCGTCCGTAACAACTCGATGCGGTAACTCGGCACGTCGCGACGTGCCATACGGTTGAGTAATGCTACTCAGCCCGAATCCCGTCACCGGCTTCCGGTGGCGGGATTTTTTATGTGGACCCGATATCGATCCGGACTTGGCGCATTAGCGCCTAGTCCGGCCCCAGGCAGAGCGTTGACTCGGGTCCCATGCAACGCTGACGTGTGAGACATGCTGACGACCGCATTCCATCGAGGCTGGCCGCCTGCGTCGCGTCACGGCGCGGGCGCCTAGGGGGAACGGAACGGCCCGGAGCGGGCCGAGCGCCGGTCAGTGCGTGACGCGGGTTACGCCACCGCTCGAGAGCAGACGGACGCGATCGCCGGCCTGGAAGATTTCGCCGTTGGCGCTTTGGGTGATGGCGCGCAGGTCGCCGTTGTCGAGACGCACGGTGATTTCCACACCGTTTTGCACCGCGACGCCGTTCTCGATCGCGTTGCCCGCCACCGCACCGGCGATGCCGCCGATGATCGCGGTCGCGATCGAGCCTTTGCCGCCGCCGATCGCGCTACCCGCCACCGCGCCGAGCGCGCCGCCGCCGACTGCGCCGAGCCCGCTCGGCTGACCGTTGTTCGAGCTGATCTTCACGGCGCGCACGCTTTCGACCGTGCCGAAGCGCACGGTTGCCTCGCGCTGCGCCTGCGAGGTCGTGTAGACGTCCGACGAGCTGCTGTTATACGCGCACCCCGTCATCGTCAGCGAACCGACGACCATCATTGCCAGAACCACATGGGTGGTTGTTCTCATTTTTGGTTGCTCCACTGTATTACTGCAGGCCGTATCCGAATGCCTGCTTGAATCGCTCATCGATTTCGCCGCGCGAAGGCGCGTAGTTTTGCGGTCCTTGCTGCTCGATCTTGAGCGCGCCCATCAGACTCGCGAGGCGGCCCGTCGTCGCCCAGTCGAGCCCCTTCTCGATCCCGTACAGCAGGCCGCCACGGAAGGCGTCGCCGCAACCGGTCGGGTCGAGCACGCGCGCAGCCTGGACGACGGGAATCTCTTCGCACTGGCCTGCGTGGTGAATCTGCGAGCCGTGCTCGCCGCGCGTGACGATCAGCGCCTGCACACGGCCGGCGATTTCTTCGATCGACCAACCGGTCTTGTTGCTGACCAATTTCGCTTCGTAGTCGTTGACCGCCACATAGGTGGCAAGTTCAATCATGCGACGTAACTGGGCGCCGTCGAAGAGCGGCAGGCCCTGGCCCGGATCGAAAATGAACGGAATGCCAGCGGCCGCGAACTGTTCGGAGTGCTGGACCATGCCGTCGTAGCCGTCTGGTGCGACGATGCCGAGCTTGACCCCGGGCGCTTCGTCCGCGCGGTTCAGGTGAGATTCCATCATCGCGCCCGGGTGGAACGCGGTGATCTGGTTATTGTCGAGGTCGGTCGTGATCATCGCCTGCGCCGAATAGGTATCCGGCAGCACGCGCACGTGCGCTTTCGTGAGACCGAGGCTGTCGAGGCGGTCGAGGTAGAGCTGCGCGTCGACGGCGCCGAGCGTCGCCATGATGCGCGCGTCGCCGCCGAGCAGCTTCAGTGCGTAGGCTATGTTGCCGGCGCAGCCGCCGAATTCGCGGCGCATCGTCGGCACGAGGAAGCTCACATTCAGGATGTGCACTTGCTCGGGCAGGATGTGGTCGCGAAAGCGGCCCTGGAAGGTCATGATGTTGTCGTAGGCGAGCGAGCCGCAGATCAGCGTAGCCAAAGCGAGGTTTCCTCTCAACGTGAGTGGCGAAAATGCCGCTATCGATGCAAAAACGCCGCGCGAAGGGCGCGGCGCATAGCGACGCGGCCGTGCTTACTTCAGCGCGGCGAGCGCTGCGTCATAGTTCGGCTCGTTCTTGATTTCGCCGACGAGCTCGGCGTGCAGCACCTTGTTCTGCTCGTCGAGGACGACCACGGCGCGTGCCGTCAGGCCGGTGAGCGGGCCGCTCGTGACGTCGACGCCGTACGCCTTCGCGAACTCATGGCCACGGAAGGTCGAGGCCGTTACGACGTTTTCGATGCCTTCGGTCGAGCAAAAGCGCGTTGCGGCGAACGGCAGGTCGCCCGACACGACGATCACGGCCGTGTTCGCGAGCTTGCCGGCGGCTTCGTTGAACTTGCGGGTCGACGTGGCGCACGTCGGCGTGTCGAGGCTCGGCACGATGTTGAGCACTTTGCGCTTGCCGGCGAAATCGGCGAGCGTGACCGGCTTGAGATCCTTGCCGACGAGCGAAAACTCGGGGGCTTGCTGGCCCGCGGACGGGAACGTGCCGCTGACTTCGATCGGGTTGCCACCCAGCGTGACTTGACTCATGTTGTGCTCCGAAGATTCGTTTGAGATTGACTGAGGAGGGGAGCGCGCGGGGCCTTTATCAGACCAAGACGCGCTCGGCGTGCGCTACGGGTAAAAGATCTGAACGCGGAAATTGCTGGCGACGGCATTGCCGGTGTCGAGCCGCACGATCATCGTCTGCGTGGTGCGGGCGGGCAGGCCAGCGGCGACCGGCGTGCCTGGGCGTACATAGTCTTGCGGCCACAGCACGCGTCGAATCGCGACGTTGTTCTTGTCGTCGAGCAGCGTGAGCTCCATGGCCGGGTACGCGAGCGCGACGTTGTAACGATTGCGTAGCGGCACGCGCAATTCGAGATGATGCGGGCCGTCAACCTGGCGAAGATCCGATGCTTCGACTTGCAGGCCGTCGATATCGCGCGGCGGCGAGATCTGGCAGCTCAGTTGCTCGCAGACCTGGGCGAAGACTGCTTGAGAACTCGGCCAATACACCATGACCGTTTCGCGGCGCCACCATGCGAGTTGAGCGACGAGCGCGACCGCAAGCACGAGAGCAATCAGCGTGCCGATGGTGCGCCAGACGATACGGCTCGGTTCGGGAGCCCGCTTCTCGCGCGTGACTTCGAAGTTGCGTGTGTCGGCGGCGGCGGGCTCGGCCCCGAAGGGCGAGCTAGTACGGCGCTGTGCCGCGAAGGAATTCGCGCCGGGCGGTTCGGACGTCGACGACTGAGCCGCCGATGCTTCCGGCTCAGGCGTTCCGAAATGCGGTTCCGGATCGGCGCCCCACGAGGAGGCCGCCTTGTTCGGGAAAGTGGGTTCTTCGGCTTGCGCGGGCGTTGCCGCCGGTACGCGTTCTTGTGGCTCGGCCCGCATCTCGGGACCCGGCCATGCCGTGAAGCTCGGCTCGCGCATTTCGCCGGATTCGGAAGGCGGATGCGCGGCACCGTGTTCGGCATGCACCGCCACCGGCTGTGCCGCTTCGGG
>DATGHJ010000531.1:0-4549 GCA_035308085.1 Trinickia sp.
ACGAAGGTGTGCGGAGCCATCAAGTGCCGCAGCGCCGACAGCGCCGCCCGCGTGTGCAGCGACTTCGTGAAGACGATCAACAGGTCCGGCGCGCCGCCCGGCGCCTCGGGCCGGCGCACTTCCAGGTTCGTCACGCGGCGCTCGCCCCGATCCGTCTGCAAGCGCAGCCCATCGCGGCGAATCGCTTCCAGATGCGCGTCGTTGATGTCGAGCAGCGTGACGGGCTGCCCGCTTTCGGCGAGCAGCCCGCCGAACAGCGAGCCCATGGCGCCAGCGCCGAGCACGGCGATCTTCAGGGTGGGGGTCATCCGTGCCTCCCGCCGGTCCGCCCCCAGGGGCGTGGCGAACAATAGTGAGCGTGGGGGTGGTTCATCCTCGTCCTCATCCTCAGAAAGGGTATTGACGCGGCGTGGTCTGCACCGTCATCCAGCGCAGGTCGGTGAATTCGGCCACGCCGGCCCTGCCGCCGAAATGGCCGAAGCCGCTCGCCTTGACGCCGCCGAACGGCATCTGCGCCTCGTCGTGGACCGTCGGCCCGTTGATGTGGCAGATGCCCGCTTCGATGCGCTTCGCGAGCCGCATCGCGCGTGCGATGTCGCGGCTGAAGAGCGCCGACGCAAGCCCGAATTCGTTGTCGTTCGCGCAGGCCACGGCCTCGTCGTCGCCGCGCACGCGCACGATGGGCTTCACGGGGCCGAACGATTCTTCCGCATAGATGCGCATCGCGGGCGTGACGTGATCGAGGAGCGTCGCCGGCATCAGCGTGCTCTCGGCCTTGCCGCCGCAGACGAGCCGCGCGCCCTTCTCGAGCGCGTCGTCGATCAGGGCGTTGCAGCGCGCGACGGTCGCCATGTCGGCCACCGAGCCGAGCACCACGGGGCCTTCACGCGGATCGCCGAGCGGCAATGCGCGCGCCTTCGCCGCGAGCCGCTCGACGAACGGCTCCGCAATCGCGCTCGCCACGATGATGCGTTCCGTCGACATGCAGATCTGCCCGGAATTCGCGAACGCGCCGAACGCGGCCGCGTCGACCGCCGCGTCGAGGTCCGCGTCGTCGAGCACGATGAACGGCGCCTTGCCGCCCAGCTCCAGGACGGCCGGCTTCAGATGCTGCGCGCAGTGCGCCGCGATGATCCTGCCTACGCGCGTCGATCCGGTGAAGTTCACGCGCCTGACCGCCGGCTCGGCGATCAAGGCCTCGACGATCGCACCGGCGTCTGCGGGCGCATTCGTGACGAAGTTGACGACGCCATTCGGCAGCCCGGCTTCCTGCAACGCCTCGACGAGCAGCCCATGCGTCGCCGGACACCATTCGGAGCCTTTGAGCACGACCGTGTTGCCGCATGCCAGCGGCAGCGCGAGCGCGCGCGCGGCGAGGATCACGGGGGCGTTCCAAGGCGCGATGCCGAGCACCACGCCCGCGGGCTGTCGCACCGCCATCGCGAGGCAACCGGGGACGTCGGAGGGAATGATTTCGCCGGCGATTTGCGTCGTCAGCGCGGCCGCCTCGCGCAGCCCTTGCGCCGCCAGCTCGACGTTGAAGCCGGCCCAGAGGTGCGATGCGCCGGTCTCGGCCGCCATCGCCGCGACCAGCGCATCGGCCTTGCCTGCCAATGCATCGGCGGCGCGCATCAGCAACTGGCGGCGCTCGGTGGGCCCCACGGCGGCCCAGCCGGCAAACGCCGCCGATGCCGCCTGCACGGCGCGGCGGGCGTCCGCGAGCGACGCGGCGGGAGCGCGCGACGCGGTCGTGCCGTCAAGCGGATTGCGGCGCTCGAAGGTCGCGCCGTCGCGGGCCTGGACGCGCTCGCCTCCGATCAGCATCGAAACAGGGTACATCCGCAGGTCTCCTTCAAGTTGTTCTGGGTTGCTTGGAAGCATAGCTGTGCTGCCTTGCTCGATTACCTCCAATCACTCAAAAGCGTGACATTCATCAAGCGACGATCACCTCGACCACCGTCGGTTCGCGCGACGCGAGCGCCGCCGCCAGCGCCTCCTTCAGCTGCACGGGATCGGCCACGCGCACGCCCTTGCACCCCATGCCCGCGCCGAGCGTGACGAAATCGAGGCCGGGCAGAGCGGTTCCCTGAACGGGATCGGTCTTGGCAAAGCCGAATACCGGGGCGAAGTCCTGCAGCGCAGCGTAGCGCGAGTTATTGAGGATCACGAACGTAATCGGCAAGTTCAATTGCGCCGCACTATAAAGCGCCTGAATCGAGTACATGCTCGAGCCGTCGCCGATCAGGCCGATCACGCGCGCGCCGGGCCGCGCGAGCGCGACACCGACGGCGGCCGGCATCCCGTAGCCGAGCCCGCCGCTCGCCATCGTGTAGAAGGTGCCGCCACGCGTGAACGGCAGATAGGCCTGGATGTCGGGCCGCGAACTCGGGGCCTCCTCGACGACGATGTCCGCCGCGTCGCGCACTTCGGCGAGCGACTGAAGCGCGAACGCCACGCTCATGAGTGGCGACGGCGCCGCGCGCGGCCGGGCGGCGCGCGCAGCGGGCAGCTCGCGCGGCTGCGGCGCGGCGCGCGCCAGCAGATCGGCAATGCCGAGCCGAAGATTGCCGACCACTGACGAGCCGGTCGGTATCCATGCGGCGGCCGACGGGTCGTCGGTCAATTGGAACAGCGTCGCGCCGTCCGGCACGTGCGGCCCGCGGCCCTCGACGTGGTAGGTGAACGCGGGCGCCCCCAGCACGACGACCAAGTCATGGCCGGCGAGCGCCACGACGATCCCCTCGCGCATCGCCGGCAGAAAGCCGGTGAATAGCGGGTGGTCCTCAGGGAATGCGCAACGCGCGGACATCGGCGCGACGAACACGCGCGCGCAGTGCCGCTCGGCGAGCGCGACGACGCCATCCCACGCGCCGGCCCGGTCGACCGACGCGCCGACCACGAACGCCGGCCGCCGGCACCCATCGAGCGCCGCGCCGAGCTGCTGCAAGGCTTGCGGATCGGGCCGCACCGCCGTGCTGACCTGGGTCGGCTCGACGTGCTGCGCGGGCTGGTCCCAATCGTCGACGGGGATCGACACGAACACCGGGCCGCGCGGCTCCTGCATCGCGACGTGATAGGCGCGGGCGAGCGCGAGCGGCACGTCGGCGGCACGCGCAGGCTCGATGCTCCATTTGACGTAGGGCTTCGGCAGCTCGGTCGCATCTTTGGACGAGAGGAATGGATCGAACGGCAGGATCGAGCGCGCCTGCTGGCCGGCGGTGACGATGAGCGGCGTGTGGTTCTTGTAGGCGGTGAAGATATTGCCCATCGCATTGCCGACGCC
The DNA here is from genome assembly GCA_035308085.1 of Trinickia sp. Taxonomy (GTDB): domain Bacteria; phylum Pseudomonadota; class Gammaproteobacteria; order Burkholderiales; family Burkholderiaceae; genus Trinickia_A. The sequence continues at coordinate 3,284 of DATGHJ010000531.1, forward strand.
TGCCGCCGAATGCAGGTTGACGAGCGCCGCGTTGCCGCTTGCCTGCGCATAGCCGTCGGCCATGCCCACGACGACCGCTTCCTGCAGGCCGAGCACGTAACGGAAATCGCTGGGGAAATCGCGGAACATCGGCAGCTCGGTCGAGCCGGGATTGGCGAACACCGAGGTGATGCGAAGCCGGCGCAGCAGCTCGATGACGGCGTCGCGGACCGTCACGGCGCGCTCGCCGCGCGGTTCGTGTGTCGAGGCGGAATTCATTGGCATTCCTTCCTGTATATGGCGCCGCCGCTTGGCGGAGAGGCGCGATGAAGTTCGGTTGAATGTCGAAGCAGTATCGGAGAGCCGTCCATGTTTGAAAATTGCTTTTATATGCCAAAGGCATTACTGTTCGGCATGCCATGGCTTGCCGCACGGCCCGTCAGGCTCTTTGACGTATCGCTCCGCGCCCTCGCCGCCCTCACCAGAACATGACGTTGAACCTCCAGCAATTGAGCGCGTTCGCCACGGTCGTCGCGTGCGGCAGCCTGGGCCGCGCCGCCGCCGAGCTGCATCTGACCCAGCCCGCGCTGAGCCGCACCATCAAGCGCCTCGAAGATCATCTCGGCGCGCCGCTCTTCGAGCGCCACACCAAAGGCATGCAGCTGACCGCGATCGGCAGCGCGTTGCTGCCCCATGCGATGCTGCTGCTGCGCGAAGCCGAGCACGCGCGCGAAGAGATCGACGCGATGCGCGGGCTCGCAAAAGGCACGATCAAGGTCGGCACGGTGGGCAGCATCGCGAGCCTCGTGCTGCCGCTCGCGATCGGGCGCGTGCTCGACAAATGGCCGAACCTGCGCGTGCAGATCATCGAAGGCGTTTGGGATCGGCTCGCCGAGGGCCTGCTCACGCACGAAATCGACCTCGCGCTCAGCATCGCCGCCCCCGATACCGAGGAGATCTGCGCGATCGCCGAGTGCCGCTGGCAGGACGACAGCTTTGTCGTCGCAGCTTGCGATCATCGCTTGCGCCGCAAGAAACAGCTGCAGCTCGCCGATACGCTCGCTGAGCGCTGGGCGATTCCGCCGCGCGGCACCGCGCCGTTCGAGCACATGCAGGAGGCCTTCGCCTCGCGCGGGCTCGGGCTGCCGAACGTGGTGGTCGAGACGCGCTCCGTCACCGTGCTGAAGAGCCTCGTCGCGCACTGCGGCTTCCTGTCGTGGATGGCCGAGCCGATGTACCGGATCGAAAGCCAGGCCGCCGTCATGCGCGCGCTCGACATCGACGGCC
>DATGHJ010000532.1:0-3908 GCA_035308085.1 Trinickia sp.
AATCGACTGCTTGCTCGGCGGACTGACCGCGGGGGCGCGCGGTGGGATAGTCAATCGCCGAAGCTGTGGTTTTGTGTTCCGTCACATCGGCCGGGCGGGCTGACGCCGCGGCCGATGCGTTTGCGGTGGCTTTGACGCCCGGCGCGACACGCGCGCCGGGCTTCGCCTTGGCCGGCCGTACTTGCTTGGCCGGCTTACCCGAGGGAGCGCGCGCCGTCACGATCAGGCCCGCGCCTCGAGCACTTCGACCGCGGGCAGCTTCTTGCCCTCGAGGAACTCGAGGAACGCGCCGCCGCCCGTGGAGATATAGCTGACCTTGTCGTGAATGCCGTACTTGGCGATGGCCGCAAGCGTGTCGCCGCCGCCGGCGATCGAGAACGCCGGCGACTTCGCGATCGCCTCGGCGAGCGTCTTCGTGCCGTTGCCGAACTGGTCGAACTCGAACACACCGACCGGGCCGTTCCAGACGATCGTGCCCGCGCTGCCGAGCTGCGTGGCGAGCGCCTTGGCGGTCTCCGGCCCGATGTCGAGGATCATGTCGTCGTCTTCGATCTCGCTCACGGGCTTGGTCACGGCCGCGGCCGTCGGCGCGAATTCCTTCGCGGTGACGACGTCGCTCGGGATCGGCACCGACGCGCCGCGCGCGCGGGCCGCTTCGATGATCGCCTTCGCTTCGCCGACCAGATCCGTTTCCGCCAGCGACTTGCCGATCTTGAGGCCGGCCGCGAGCATGAACGTGTTCGCGATGCCGCCGCCGACGATCAGCTGATCGACCTTTTCGGCCAGCGACTTGAGGATCGTGAGCTTGGTCGACACCTTCGAGCCCGCGACGATCGCCACGAGCGGGCGCTTCGGGTTGCCGAGCGCCTTGCCGAGCGCGTCGAGTTCGGCCGCGAGCAGCGGGCCGGCGCAGGCGATCGGCGCGTACTTCGCGATGCCGTGCGTGGTGGCCTCGGCGCGGTGCGCGGTGCCGAACGCATCGTTGACGTAGACGTCGCAGAGCTTCGCCATTTTCTGCGCGAGCTCGTCGGCATTCTTCTTCTCGCCCTTGTTCACGCGACAGTTTTCAAGCAGCACGACCGAGCCGGGCGCGACGTTCACGCCGTTCTCAACCCAATTCGCGACGAGCGGCACGTCGCGGCCGAGCAGCACGGCCAGCCGCTTCGCGACCGGCGCGAGCGAATCTTCCGGCTTGAATTCGCCCTCGGTCGGGCGGCCAAGGTGTGAGGTGACCATCACGGCGGCGCCGGCGTCGAGCGCCGCCTTGATGGCCGGCACTGAGGCACGGATGCGGGTGTCTTCGGTGATGTTGCCGTCGTCGTCCTGCGGCACGTTGAGGTCGGCGCGAATGAACACGCGTTTGCCGGAAAGCTTGCCTTCGGAGATCAAATCGGAGAGACGCAGTACTTGGCTCATGGGAATCGATGCCTACGCAGTGATTTTGCGGGTTGATTGGAAGGCGAGTCTCGCGCGGTGCGCCGCCGGCTTGTCTCCAGGGCCGGCCTCCGTTCCGGACTGCGAAGCGCCCGAAGCCGGCCCGAAAGGCTTGGCCCGCCGTGCGCGTCGCAGCGTGAGCCGCGCCGCGGCACCACGAGCGCACCGCAACAGAAAACGAGCATTTTAGCCGATCCCCATGTCGGACTGACCCGTCCGGGAGCGAATGTCTCGTATTTGGCCGCATGGTGATATGCTGCGTCGCAACATCGAGCGCGGCATCCGCACGCCGCCCGAACACCGATCCGCTAGACCAGAAACCGCATCGCGGTAAAAGCCAGCATGCCGACGATGATCGTCTCCACCATGCTGCGGCGCCACAAAAACCACGCGAGACCGGCCAGCGTGCCGTAAAACGCATGGTTCGCAAGGCCGAACGACACCGCCCCGTCGGCCGTCACCAGCACGTCCGGAAGGACCACGGCGATAAGGGCGGCCGCTGGCGCGTAGCGCAGTGCGCGCTGCACGCGCTCGGGCAGCACCGTGCGCTCCCCGCCGAGCAGAAATAGCGCGCGTGTCAGCGCGGTGACGACGAGCATCCCGAAGATGGCGAGCCAGATTTGGGTCGTCGTCATTGCGCGTCCTCCGCACGGTCGTGAGGGTCGCCGGCCTTGCCCTCGGCGCGGACCCGCTTCAAATCGGCGCGCTCGGCGATCAGATCGGCCACGCTGCCGGCGGCCAGCGCGGCGAGCACGGCAAGCGGCAGCGCGAGGCGGTACGGCAGCGCCTCGGCAAGCAGCGCGACGACGCCGGCCACCACGACCGCGACGAGCGTCGAGCGGCTCACGATCGCCGAGACCATGATCGGAACCAGCGCGAGCGTGCCGGCGAGGCTCAGGCCCCAGCTGTCGGGAAACAGGCTCGCGAGCAGGATGCCGATGATCGACGAGACCTGCCACGTGAGCCAGCTCGGCAATGACATCCCCCAGAAGCAGGCTTGCTTGCCCGGCACGTGGCCGGTGGCGAAGCTCTTTTTCTGGAACAGCAGGTAGACCAGGTCGCCATTGAAGTACCCGAGCACCAGCCGGCGCGGCAGCGACAAGTAGGAGAAATGCGGCGCGAGCCCGGCGCTGAAGATCACGAAGCGCGTGTTCACCATCGCCGCGGTGAGCAGCACGGTCCAGACTGGCAGCTTGGCGGCAAGAAGCGGCAGCACGGCGAGCTGCGACGACCCGGCATAGACCAGGAGCGACATCGCGAGCGCCTGCGGCACGGTCAGCACCGATTTGCTCATCGCGATGCCGGTGACGAGCCCCCACGAGAACATCGCAGTCAGGGTCGGCGAAATCATGCGAACGCCCTGCTTGAAGGCGGCGCGGTCGGTGTCGGACAGGCGAGCGAGCATGGCGTGGCAGCGGCGGCGGAACAGCGGGAGAGCGTGAGGGCGGAAATCGGGACCAGACTGGGCAGTCCGTGCTTGTCTCGGGCCGCGTTACCGCTCGAGCCCGCCGCTTTGGGCGAGCGGCAAATTATAAGACGAGGTGGCGCTCAAACGCCCGGTCCAGGTGCAAAAGACGCTAAAATGTGCCCCTTATCGCCTGGAACGCCCCACCCCGTTAGGAGAAACGTATGTCAATGGCCGATCGCGACGGCAAGATCTGGATGGACGGCAAGCTGATCGACTGGCGCGATGCCAAGATCCACGTCCTGACTCATACCCTGCACTACGGCATGGGTGTTTTCGAAGGCGTACGGGCTTATCAGACCGATAGCGGCACCGCGATCTTCCGTCTGAAAGAACACACGAAGCGCCTCTTCAATTCCGCCAAGATTTTCCAGATGGACGTACCGTTCGATCGCGAAACGATCGAAGGCGCGCAGCGCGAAGTAGTCCGCGAGAACAAACTCGAATCGTGCTACCTGCGCCCGATCATCTGGGTCGGCTCGGAAAAGCTCGGGGTGTCCGCCAAGGGCAACACGATCCACGTCGCCATCGCCGCATGGCCGTGGGGCGCCTATCTCGGTGAAGACGGGCTCGCCAAGGGCATCCGCGTCAAGACCTCGTCATTCACGCGCCACCACGTGAATGTGTCGATGGTGCGCGCGAAGGCGTCCGGCTGGTATGTGAACTCGATTCTCGCGAACCAGGAAGCCACCGCCGACGGCTACGACGAAGCGCTCCTGCTCGACGTGGACGGCTACGTTTCGGAAGGCTCGGGCGAGAACTTCTTCCTCGTGAACAACGGCAAGCTGTACACGCCGGATCTGTCGTCGTGCCTCGACGGCATCACGCGCGACACCGTCATCACGCTAGCAAAGGATGCCGGCATCGAAGTGATCGAAAAGCGCATCACGCGCGACGAAGTCTATACGGCCGACGAAGCGTTCTTCACCGGCACCGCCGCCGAAGTCACGCCGATCCGCGAACTCGACAACCGCACGATCGGCAGCGGCGCGCGCGGCCCGGTCACCGA
>DATGHJ010000533.1:0-4190 GCA_035308085.1 Trinickia sp.
GGCGACCACGGCCCGCGGTGCTCGACGATTTTGAGCGGCTGTGGCGCGCGCCGATGCGCTTCAATGCCGAGCACAACCGTCTGCGGTTCGATTCTGCAGGCATCGAGCGCGTGCTCGACAGCGGCAACCCCGAGCTCGCGCGCCTGAGTGACGCCGTCTCGGCGCGTTACCTGGCGCGCATCGAGCGGCACAACATGGAGGCACGCGTGCGTACGGTGCTCACGCAGCGCCTGCAGCACGGCGAGCCCCCCCAGGAGGAAGTTGCCGAGATTCTCAACGTCAGTGCGCGCACGCTGCAGCGCAAGCTCGGCGACAGCGGCACCACGTTCAAAAGGATCCTCGACGAAACCCGACACGCGCAGGCGCTCGCACACTTCAGCATGCCGCAAATGAGCGTCAATGAGGTCACGCATCTACTCGGGTTTTCCTGCAGCAGCAGCTTCACGCGCGCGTTCAAGCGCTGGACAGGCGTGTCACCGTCCGAATGGCGCGCGGGCAACGGGTCGCGCAGCCTGCAGACGCCGGCGCGGCAGTCACTCGGATCGGTCGATCAACACGGTCAGCCCGCGAACGCCGCGTATACGGTGTCGCGAAACAGCATCCGGTAGTGCTCATACTTGCCAGGTGCTTGCGATCTAGGTCGTACCTCCGAAGACGATGACGCCGCGACCCGGCCGGCCTTCTTGAAGATCGGCGAATGCCTGCGGCGCCTCGTCGATCGAATAGGTCCGAGTGATGAGCTCGTCGAGCTTCAATCGACCGCTGCGATAAAGACCGATGAGCCGCGGAAAATCCTGCTGCGGCCGCGCCGAACCATAATAGCTGCCGGTCAGGGTTTTTTCGGTGATCGCGACGTGTTGCGCATTCAGAACGATCTTGTCGGCGGGCGCGGCAACACCGACCGTCACCGCCGTGCCGCCGCGGCGCAGGACTCCGAAGGCCTGCTCCGAAATCCGCCCGAGTCCCACGCAATCGAAGGCGTAATCGGCACCCCCGCCCGTGAGCTTGTACAAGGCTTTGCCGATCTGGTCCTGTCCCGTCACGTTGAACGTGTGGGTGGCCCCGAAGCGCTCGGCCAATTCGAGCTTGGGCGCGCTCGTGTCGACCGCGACGATCATTGCGGCGCCCGCAATCGCGCAGCCTTGGATCGCATTGAGGCCGACTCCGCCGCATCCGAACACGACCGCGACCGAGCCCGCTTCGACGCGAGCGGTGTTGACCGCGGCGCCGAAGCCGGTCATGACTCCGCAGGCGATCAACGCGGCCCGATCGAGCGGCATTTGCCGGTCGATCTTCACGAGGTTATCCGCGTGCAAGGTCGCGTACTCGGACATGACGCCGCAGCCGCAGAATACGTTGAGCGGCGATCCGGCTGCGTCGAATGTGCGCACGCTGCCGTCGGGCAAGGTGTTGAGCGCTTGTAACGACTGCACGCACAGATGTGGACGACCCGTCTGACAGTAGTGGCAGCGGCCGCAAATGCTTACGAATGAGCTGACGACGTGATCGCCGATCGCGTAGCGGCTCACACCCTCGCCGACGGCGGTCACGATTCCGGCTCCCTCGTGCCCCAATACGAGCGGCAAGGAAAAGGCGATCGTACCGTTGGTTGCCGATAAATCGCTGTGGCAAACGCCGCACGCGGCCAGCCGGATCATGACCTCGCCGTGGCGCGGCGACTGCACGTTGATCTGCTCGACCGATGCAGGCAAGCCGAGTTCCCGCGCGACGACGGCTCTCGACAGTTGACTCACGACGCTGCCGCGCCCCCGCGCCAGTTCGACGGCGATTGGCCGGTCCAACGCCGGAATGCGCGCGTGAAACTGCTGCCAGAGGAAAACCCGAGCAAATACGGGATCTCGCTGACGCTGTGATGCGGCGCGCTGAGGTAAATCAGGGCCAGCGAGTGACGAGTCTCGTCGAGGATCTCCTTGTAGGTGGTGCCACTCTCGCCGAGCTTGCGCTGGAGGGTGCGCGCGCTCATGCAAAGGTGTTCAGCAACCTCGTCCTGCGATGGTTCGGCGCATTGCAATCGCTGTATCAGCACCTCGCGAACGCGCGCCTGTAGGTTGTCGCGCTCGATACGAGCCAGGTACTGGAGCGCGATCGCATCCGCGCGCAGTGCCAGGTCGGGGTTGGCGCCGTCGAGCGGCGACTCGATGCCGGCGCCGTCGAACACCAACCGGTTCTGCGCGGCGCCGAATAGCAAGGGTGCCCGGAACAAGCGCTCGAAGTCCTCGATGACCGCCGGCCGCGGACGTCGCAGCTCAATGTGGCGCGGCGAGAACTCTCGCCCGATCAACGAGCGGCACATACGCAGCTGCGCGCCAACCAGGGCGTCGATCGATTCGAAGGGAACCCCCACCGCGGGCTCGATCACGAAGTGATAATCGCTGCCGCATTTCCGTAATTCGTATTCGACCGCGTCGCTGGCGATGTGGCAATAGCGCTGGAGTCTTTCGAAGGCGTCCTTCAAGGTCGAGCTCGCGGACAGCCCGTAGCTCAAAACGTGGAAAGTCGTGTGCCGGATGTGGCTCGCGACTTTGACGCCGAATGCCGGATCGCCCGTGGCGGCCACGGCGATTTCCCAGAGACGCGCGGTGTTGACGAGCGGGCAAAGCAACGTCGGACCTTCGAGGGATTTGAGATCGAAGCCCGCTTCTGCGAGCAGTGCGCGGCTGTCGCAGCCCGCCGCCTCGAGTGCACGGCCGATCGCCTTGATCCAAGCGGCAAGAATGTAGCCGCGACCTGTGCTGGCCTGCGTTCCCGTTGCTGGATTTCCGGCCCTGATCGTCATGAGATTCAAGCGCCCCTGACAAAGCTTAGACGTAAAACGCGGGTGCGTCGATTGCTTCCGGCGGTGCCCGCGTGCGCTGCCGGCCGTCAATCACGGTGCAGGACGACCGGAAGGGACGACGACAGGCCGCCGTCGACGGCAAAGGCCTGACCGTTGACATACGATGCGGCATCGGACGCGAGAAACAAAGCCAGCTGCGCAATCTCATCAGGCGCAGCCGCCCGGCGCAGGGGATTGAGCTGACCAATCCTGCGCTCGCTGCCGCGGGCGCGTGCCTGCTCGAAAATCGGGCGCGTCATTCCGGTTTCGACCAGTCCGGGGCAGATCGCGTTGATGCGCACGCTGGTGCCGGCGAGCTCATTGGCTGCGGTCTGAACCAAGCTGATGACGCCGGCCTTGCTCGCACTGTAGGGCATGCAACCGGCGCCCGAACGCAATCCGGCGACCGACGCCGTACAGATGATCGAGCCGCGCCGCTGCTTGGTCATCGTGAGCGCGGCGTGCTTGGCGGCGAGAAACGTACCGATGAGATTGATCTGCAGAATCTGCGCCCAGCGCTCGGCGGTCTCTTCGAAAAAGGGCACGAGGCCCCCGCTGATGCCGGCATTCGCAAAGCAGACATCGAGGCTGCCGAATTCCTCGACCGCGGCCGCGATTGCGCCCGCGACGTGCTCCTCGACCGAGGAGTCCTTGACGAGCGCGATCGCGCGGCCGCCCGCCCCCCGAATCGCCGCGACTGTCGCCTCGACCTCCGGTGCACGATCCAATGCCACCACGGAGGCACCTTCGGCGGCGAACAGGAGAGCGCTCGCGCGTCCGATTCCGCTCGCCGCGCCCGTCACGAAAGCCGTTTTGGCCTGCAACAGATTCATGTGCTACACCGGGGGTTGTTGGAAACGAACCTGAGCGCGCAGTATCACAGCCTCGGTGGGCTCGCGTCGACACCCACCCTCGCATCGAGTCCTGCCCTCGCATCGATACCCGGTTTCACCTCGACACCGCGTATCTCGGTTGTCTTATGATGAGGCCATGTCAAACGCAACCCCGCGGGTCCGGCTTTCCGGTACGCCCGGACGCGTGTGCCGCGCCCTATCACTGCTCGGAGCCGATGGCGCGGCAGTGTTGCGCGCGACTGCTTGGTGTAGGCGCCGGTGCGGTGAAATGATCGTGCGACCGTGACTGAACCAACCGCGTTCCGCGCCGGCATTCCGTTCGTCAACGATCTGGGCGTGGAATTTCTCGCGGCTGACGCAGGGCGCGCGACGATCGCGCTACAGCTGCAGGCGCGCCACCTCAATAGCTGGAACGTCGCGCACGGTGGCGTCATCATGAGCTTGCTGGACGTCGCGATGGCCGTTGCCGGTCGGTCGCTCGACCCCAGCACTGGGGGCGG
>DATGHJ010000534.1:0-3840 GCA_035308085.1 Trinickia sp.
GGCGCGCGTTTCATCATCCTCGACGAGCCCACCGCGCAACTCGACGGCGACGAAATCAAGCGGCTCTTCACGCGCATTCGCGAGCTGCAGGCCGAGGGTGTGACGTTTCTCTTCATTTCGCACCATCTGCAAGAGGTCTACGACATCTGCCAGGCGGTGACAGTGTTGCGCGATGCGCGGCACATCGTCAGCGCGCCGGTCAGCGCCATGCCGCGCGACAAGCTGATCGAAGCGATGACGGGCGAGCGCGGCGGGCTTGCCGTCACCGATGCGGCGTCGCGCACGGCGCTGGCCGCCGATGCGCCGGTCGCGTTGGAAGTCTCGAAGCTCCACGGCCACGATTACGAAGACGTGTCGTTCAAAGTGAAGCGTGGCGAAGTCGTCGGCCTCACGGGGGCGACGAGCAGCGGGCGCACGAGCGTCGCCGAGGCGGTCGCGGGCCTGCGCGCGCAGCAGCGCGGCGAGATCCGCGTCGACGGCGAAGCGCTGCCGCCCGGCAATGTGCCCGCGGCGCTTGCGCGCGGGGTCGGCTGCGTGCCGAAGGATCGCCATCACGAAGGGCTCGTGTTGACGCAATCGATCGCGGAGAACGCGTCGATGACGATTGCGCGTCTCATGGGCAAGCTGGGCCTCGTTTCCCCCGCTAAGAAAAACGCATTCGGCCGCTCGGCGATCGACTCGCTCGGCATCGTCGCGCAAGGGCCCGAGCATGTCGTGTCGGGTCTCTCAGGGGGCAATCAGCAGAAGGTCGTGATGGCGCGCGCGCTCGCGAACGATCCGAACGTGCTGGTGCTCATCGACCCGACCGCCGGCGTCGATGTCAAATCGAAAGAAGCGCTGCTGTCGGTCGTCGATCGTGTGCGCGACGAGGGCAAGGCGGTGCTCGTCGTGTCCGGCGAACTCGACGACTTGCGTACCTGTGATCGCGTCCTCGTGATGTTCCGCGGACGCGTCGCCGCGGTGTTCCCGGCGGGCTGGCAAGACAACGACCTGATCGCATCCGTCGAAGGAGTGAATTAATGAACGACCCCTACGCTCACGTACGTTCGCTGCCCCCCGAGGGTGCAGATGCCTCCCTTGGGGCGGCCCGGTGGGAGGCATCATGAAGAATAGTGTGCCCACCCCTGCGTTTGCCGCCGGCCATCGGCAAGGCCAGGCTCAAGCGGCGGGTGCCGCGCGCGGCCGCCGGCCCCGCATCGAGATCGCACGCTTGCGCGACTTGGCGCTCGTGCCGGCGCTCGTGCTCCTGATCGTGATCGGCGCATTCGTAAGCCCGAGCTTTCTGACGAAGGCGAATCTGATCAGCATTCTCGGCGCATCGGCGGCGCTCGCGCTCGTCGTGCTCGCGGAATCGCTGATCGTGCTCACGGGCAAGTTCGATTTGTCGCTCGAATCGACGGTCGGCATCGCGCCTGCGATCGGCGCGATGCTCGTGATGCCGGCAGCGTCCGCCGGGTTCGGGTGGGAATGGCCTACGTTCGCGGGGCTCATCGCGATTCTCGCGGTCGGCGCGCTGATCGGTTTCATCAACGGTTTTCTGGTCGTGCGGCTGCAGTTGAACGCGTTCATCGTCACGCTCGCCATGCTGATCGTGCTGCGCGGGATGCTGGTGGGCGCAACCAAAGGCGGCACGCTGTTCGACATGCCGCCCGCGTTCTTCGCGCTCGCGACGACGATCGTGCTCGGCCTGCCGGTGTCGGTGTGGCTCGCGGCGGTGGCGTTCGCGAGCGCCGCGTTCATGCTGCGCTATCACCGGCTCGGCCGCGCGCTGTACGCGATCGGCGGCAACCCGCAGGCCGCGCGCGCCGCGGGGATTCGCGTCGAGCGCATCACGTGGGGCGTGTTCGTGCTCGGCAGCGTGCTGGCCGCGCTCGGCGGGCTGATCGTCACCGGCTACGTCGGTGCGATCAACGCGAATCAGGGTAACGGGATGATCTTCACGGTGTTCGCCGCGGCGGTGATCGGCGGCATTTCGCTCGACGGCGGCAAGGGCACGATGCTCGGCGCGCTGACCGGCGTACTGCTGCTCGGCGTCGTGCAGAACCTCTTGACGCTCGCGCAAGTGCCGTCGTTCTGGATTCAGGCGATCTACGGCGCGATCATCCTCGGCTCGCTGATGGTGGCGCGCATCGCGGGCGGCGAAGGACAGAACTAGAACTAGCCATTCGGGAGGCTTTCTTGAGCAGTGAACGTCAACTCCAGACCGATGCGCGGCTGATCCTGCTGAATTCGGGCGACAACTGCCTGATCGCGGCGGCGCGGCTCGAAGCGGGCGAGGCGGTCGACATCGAAGGCGAGCGCGTGACGCTCGCCAAGACGATCGAACTCGGCCACAAAGTCGCGCGCCATCCGCTCGAGAAGGACGCCAAGGTGCTGCGCTACGGCGCGGTGATCGGTCACGTGACGGTGCGCGTCGAACGCGGCGAGCACCTGCATACCCACAACGTCGAAAGCGACTACCTGCCGACTTATACGCACGACGCAGGCCACGAATTCGTGCATCACTGACCACCGCGCGTTTCACGCGGCCGCTGGTGCTCTCGCTGTTTCAGGAAACAACATGACTGCTTCTACTCACGCTTCTTCGAATGGCCAGTCGGTGCAGCCCGCGCTGCGCGGCTACTTGCGCGGCGACGGACGCAAGGGCATCCGCAATGTGGTTGCGGTGGCGTATCTCGTCGAATGCGCGCATCACGTCGCGCGCGAGATCGTCGCCGAGTTTCGCGAGCCGCTCGACGCGTTGGACGCGTTCGACGCCCATGCCCCCCTGGGGCTGGATGCCGCAAGCGAGCCGCCGCGGTATCGACCGGCGCGGTATCGACCGCCGGTCCATCTGATCGGCTTTCCGGGCTGCTATCCGAATGAGTACGCGGAAAAGATGATGCAGCAGCTGACGACGCATCCGAACGTCGGCGCGGTGCTGTTCGTGTCGCTTGGCTGCGAGAGCATGAACAAGCACTATCTGGCCGACGTCGTGCGCGAAAGCGGCCGGCCGGTCGAGGTGCTGACGATTCAGGAAAAGGGCGGCACGCGCAGCACGATTCAATACGGCGTCGATTGGGTGAAGAAGGCGCGCATGCAATTGGCCGCGCAGGAGAAGGTGCCGATGGCGCTCGACGAGCTCGTGATCGGCACGATCTGCGGCGGCTCGGACGGCACGAGCGGCATCACCGCGAACCCGGCCGTGGGCCGCGCGTTCGATCATCTGATCGACGCGGGCGCGACCTGCATCTTCGAGGAAACGGGCGAGCTGGTCGGCTGCGAATACCACATGAAGAGCCGCGCGGCGCGGCCGGATTTGGGCGATGCGATTGTGCAATGCGTGAGCAAGGCGGCGCGCTATTACTCGATACTCGGCCATGGCAGTTTCGCGGTCGGCAACGCGGACGGCGGGCTCACGACGCAGGAGGAAAAATCGCTCGGCGCGTATGCGAAGAGCGGGGCGTCGCCGATCGTCGGCATCGTGAAACCCGGCGACGTGCCGCCGACGGGCGGCCTCTATCTGCTCGACGTCGTCCCCGACGGCGAGCCGCGCTTCGGCTTTCCGAACATCAGCGACAACGCCGAGATCGGCGAGCTGATCGCGTGCGGCGCGCATCTGATTCTGTTCACGACGGGCCGCGGTTCGGTGGTGGGTTCGGCGATCTCGCCCGTCATCAAGGTGTGCGCGAATCCCGCGACGTACCGTAATCTCGCCGGCGATATGGATGTCGATGCAGGCCGCATTCTCGAAGGCCGCGGCACGCTCGACGAAGTCGGCCGCGAAGTGTTCGAGCAAACGGTGGCCGTGTCGCTCGGTGCGGCGTCGAAATCGGAAATGCTCGGTCATCAGGAGTTTAT
>DATGHJ010000535.1:0-5230 GCA_035308085.1 Trinickia sp.
GAGGCGAGGGGCGAAGGCTGCCTACTTAGGGCCCGTTCGCGCTCGTAACAGGCTAATCATCACACCCGCTCGATCGCGATCGCAATCCCCTGCCCGACGCCGATGCACATCGTGCACAGCCCGTAGCGCCCCTGCGTGCGATGCAGTTGATACGTCGCGGTCGTAACGAGCCGCGCGCCGCTCATGCCTAGCGGATGGCCGAGCGCGATCGCACCGCCGTTCGGATTCACGCGCGGATCGTCCTCGGCCACGCCGAGCATGCGCAACACCGCAATGCCTTGCGACGCAAAGGCTTCGTTCAACTCGATCACGTCGAATTGGTCGATCGTCATGCCCAGACGCGCGAGCAGTTTCTGCGTGGCGGGCGCCGGACCGATGCCCATCACGCGCGGCGCGACGCCCGCCGTCGCGATGCCGAGCACGCGGGCGCGCGGCGTCAGGCCGAAGCGCTTCGCGCTGTCCTCGTTGGCGAGCAGGAGTGCAACAGCGCCATCGTTGACGCCCGACGCGTTGCCCGCCGTCACCGTACCGTCCGGACGCACGACGCCCTTCAGCTTCGCCAGTGCTTCGAGACTCGTCTCGCGCGGGTGCTCGTCCTGCGAGACGACGATCGGCTCGCCCTTCTTCTGCGCGATCGTCACCGGCACGATTTCCTGCGCGAGCGTGCCGTCGCGCTGCGCGCGGGCCGCCTTCTGCTGGCTGCGCAGCGCGAACGCATCCTGCGCCTCGCGGCTCACCTTGTAGTCCTGCGCGACGTTCTCGCCCGTTTCCGGCATCGAATCGACGCCGTATTGCTGCTTCATCAGCGGATTGATGAAGCGCCAGCCGATCGTCGTGTCGTAGATGTCGGCCTGACGCGAGAACGCCGTCGGCGCCTTGCCCATCACGAACGGCGCGCGGCTCATGCTCTCGACGCCGCCCGCCACCATCAGCGCCGCTTCGCCCGATTTGATCGCGCGCGCAGCAATGCCGACCGCGTCCATGCCCGAACCGCACAAGCGGTTGACCGTCGAACCCGGCACCGCCTGCGGCAGCCCGGCGAGCAGCAGTGACATTCGCGCGACGTTGCGGTTGTCCTCGCCGGCCTGGTTCGCGCAGCCGTAAATCACGTCGTCGATGGCCGACCAGTCGACGTCTTTGTTGCGCTCCATCAGCGCTTTCAGCGGCACCGCGCCAAGGTCGTCGGCACGAACCGACGACAGGGAACCCGCATAGCGGCCGATTGGCGTGCGGATCGCGTCGCACAGGAAGGCTTCGGTCATGTGATGTCTCCAGAGAATGAATGCCGGCGCACGCGCCTGGGCGCAGCGCAGTCGAGCGGGCGGCCGTCCGGTGACGTTCGTCGCAAACGAGAAAGCCGCACGGCCGGATTGCGAAATGTTCTACATACGAACTAAAGATCGCTTTACGAACATTTAAACCAATCATAGAGGCTATGAGAAATCCCTGTCAAGCGCGGTGGCGTTCCGGCGGGGGCGCCCGTCCAAGGCACGGGCAATCGAAGAACCTCGGATCGCCCGGTTTGACCAAGGTTGGCGAAAGGCGAGCCTTGAGCTATCTTCACGGCTGCCCCATTTCGCCACAGGCCATGAGCAAAGCCCCCCAAGTGTCGCCCCCCTTTTCCGACGAAACCGCCGAAGCGCCGGACAAACCGGGCGACTCCTATGTCCAATCGTTCGCGCGCGGTCTCGCGGTGATCCGCACGTTCAACGCGGAACGCTCCGAACAGACGCTGACCGATGTCGCCGCCGCTGCCGGCCTCACGCGCGCGGGCGCGCGCCGCATTCTGCTCACGCTGCAGACTCTCGGGTACGTCGAAGCCGAAGGACGCCTGTTTCGGCTTACACCGAGAATCCTCGATCTCGGCTTCGCCTACCTGACGTCGATGCCGTTCTGGAATCTGGCCGAGCCGATCATGGAAGACTTGTCGGCACAGGTGCACGAAAGCTGCTCGGCGGCCGTGCTAGACCGCACGGAAATCGTCTACGTGCTGCGCGTGCCGACACACAAGATCATGACGATCAATCTCTCGATCGGCAGCCGCTTGCCGGCCTATTGCACGTCGATGGGCCGCGTCCTGCTTTCGGCGTTGAGCGAGAAAGAACTCGACGCCACGCTCGACGCCTCGCAGATCGTCGCGCACACGCCGCGCACGATCGTCGACAGGGACGAACTCAAGAAGACCATCGCGCAAGTCCGCGCGCAAGGCTGGGCGGTGGTCGATCAGGAACTCGAAGCCGGCCTGATTTCGCTGTCCGCGCCGATTCGTAACCGCCAGGGACGCGTCATCGCCGCGCTCAACATCAGCGGCAACGTGCAGCGCAATTCCGCCAAGCAGATGGTCAAGGCGTTTCTGGAGCCGTTGCAGCAGGCTTCGCGGACCGTCTCCGAGTTGGTCGCGCGGCGGGGTTAAGCGTGGTTTGCGCTTCGGTGCGGCTGCGCGAGCAGCGCGAAGACAATCAGCGCGGACAACAGCGTGATGGCGATCAACGCATACAGAAGCGTCTGGAACGCATTCGTGTAGCTGTTGACGGGCGTCGCGTGGCTCAACCCCGGGACCAGAGCCACCGCATCGCGCCGGCCCCTGGTCGCCGCGCGCTCCTTCGGCACGACGCGGTCAATGAGGAACCCCGCGAGGATTGGACCGAACGCAAGCCCGCCGCCGAAGGTCGTGCCGAGCACGGCGAGCGGACGGTGGGCGGCCTGTGCGCGCAGCAAAGGCGAAGGCGAGCGCGGAAACGGCACGCGGCGGCTGGCGCGGCGCTTGGTGGCGGAATCGATCGCGCTGCCGATCGTCGTGCAAACCGGCCTGAACCTCGTCCGCGCCTCGCGGCGTAGCCGCGCATCACGCCACGCGGCTCGCCGTTTGCGCGATCCCGCGCAGTACGTCGACGAAGCGCTGCCCAGCGGTTTCGAGCGCTCCCGAATTGTCGATCGCCGTCAGTCGCACGCCGTCGGGCACCTGGAACGGCGCATGCCGGGCCAAGCGCGCCGCGACTTGCTCGGCCGTCTCGCGCGCCCGCGCGCCGAGCCGTGCCGCGAGGATGTGCGGCGCTGCGTCGACATGGACGAGCTGCGCAAGCGGATAGCGCGCCAACGCCTCGCGCAAATGCTGCCGCGAACCGTTGACGACGACTGCGCATCCACGTGCGAGCCAGGCGTCTAGCTCGATGCCGATTCCATAGCGCAATTCGTGGCTCGCCCATTCGAGCGCAAAGAGGCCCAGGTTCGAGCGGCCCGCGAATTCGTCGGCCGTCAGCGCGATGTGATTTTCTCCGCGGCCTGCGGGCCGCGTGATGTAGCGGTGCGCGAAGACGATCGGTTCGCCCGCGAGCGTTTTGCGGGCATAGGCGAGCAGCGAGTCCTTGCCCGCACCCGACGGCCCCATCACGTAGACGAGACGGCCGCTCATCGCGTGCTCCTTGCTGCGTCGCCAGCCTGCGCGCCGTTGCTCGCGCCGGCCGCGCTCGCCGCATCAGCCAGGAACGGCAGCCGCCGCCACAACACGAACGGCGCACCCGGCGACGGCTCGACGAACAGCGCCGCCCCGTCGACCGGCAGCGGCCCCAGCCGCGCAGCCTCCGCGTGCCAATGGCGAATGAGCGCATCGCACTCGTCGTCGGCGGAAAGGGAATCGGAAAGCGTCATATGAAAACGAAACTCGTCGAACACGTACGGATAGCCCCACGCGAGCAGCAATTCGCGCTGCCGTTCGGTCAAAGGCGCGGCCAGGCGGCGCTCGATGTCGGCGGCTGGCGGGCGGGCGCGCAAAGCGTCGAGCGTGCGCAGGGCGTCGGCGGCCAGCGCGCGCAAGGCGGCGTCGCCCGACGCAGCGGCCGGACGCAGCGCGACGAATTGGCTCAAGAGCGCCGCTTCCACCGGCAGCAAGAACGGCGTCTGGTGCCGTGCCCAGGCGAGCGCGGCGTCGAGCACGCCGCCCGAAGTGACGCCATCCCTCAGCCTGAACGGAGCAACAAGCGTGCCGTGCCATCCGTAGCGCCGCGGCGCCACAGTGAGATCAGCGATTTCCCGACCCAGTGTGCCAAGCCTGGGCGGTGGGTGAATCGCGCCGCTCTCGGCGTCGCGACCGAGCCACGCACAACCGGCCTGCCACCAGCCCGATTCGCGCGGCGGCGCGTAATAGATTGCAAAGCGCGCCTCGGGCGGCCAGTGCGCCGCCGACGATTCAGCGATTTGGGCCGCCTGAGCGGCGTCGAGCCATGCCTGCGAGCGCATCGGATTGGAGGCGCTCATGCGTCGTGCTCGATCATCAACTGCACCCGGTCCGCCGCGAAGTGCGTGATGCCGTACTTGACCGGCACGCCTTCCATGTCGGCCTCGACGTTCTCGACCCACAGCACCGGCTGCTGCCGGTTGATGTTGAGCCGCCGCGCCACTTCGGCCTCGGGCAGCACGCTGCCGATCCGGCTCCACTTGCGCACGTAGTCGTGCACGCCGAATTCGGCGAGCGCCTTCGTGATGCTGTTGGTGCGTTCGAGCACCTCGGGCAGGTCCGGAAAACGCGCGGCCGGATACCAGTTGCGCGCGAACGTGAGCGGCACGCCGTCCGATTCGTGGCGCGTTTCGATCTTGTAGACGAGCGCGCCTGCGCGAATGGCGAGCGCCTTCGCGACATTCGCGTCGGCTTTCACGCGAGCCGCCGAGATCATCGCTCCGCTCGGCGCGTGGTTTTGCCTTTGAAGATTTTCAGTGAAGCGCGTGCGGCGTCCGATCGAATAGTCCATCGCGCCGGGCTGCACGAACGTGCCACGCCCCTGCTCGACGCTCACGAGGCCCAGCGCGGCAAGCCCCAGCATCGCGCGGCGCACGGTGTGGCGGTTCACGTCGAAGCGCTTGGCCAGCTCGCCTTCGCTCGGCAGCCGACCTTCGGCGCCGAAGCCGCTCGCCGCAATTTCCGCCGCGAGGATCTGCTCGATCTGCCGCCACACGGCGACGCCGGCGCCGCGCTCGACGACGGTTCCCGCGTCCCCGCTGTCGTTCGATGCGTTCGATGTCATGGCGTTGTCATTCCCTTGGGTTCCAATTTCGTTTTGCGCATTGTAGTGCGGCCGGCGTGATGGAAATGTGAAAATCGCGCGGTGGCGCACATTGCCCAAAAATTTTACATCTAAACGTCTAGACGTTTAGACAATTAGATGGTGAAATGCCCTCACTGTAGATCGCGTCGACAAGGAATTCCATGAGCGCAACCGAAGCCTCATTCCCCCAC
>DATGHJ010000536.1:0-3250 GCA_035308085.1 Trinickia sp.
CGCGGAACTCGTCGAATCGGTGCTGCCGTACGAGGAGGCGAAGATCCGCATCCTCAACGCGACACACAGCTGCATTGCATGGGCGGGCACGCTCGTCGGCCTCTCCTACATCCACGAGGGCACGCTCGATGCCGACATCCGCCGCTTCGCGTACGACTACGTGACCGAAGACGTGATCCCGTGCCTCACGCCGAGCCCGCTCGACCTCGCGCGCTACCGCGACGTCGTGCTCGACCGCTTTAGCAATCCGTATATCCAGGACACGAACCAGCGCGTCGCAGCCGACGGCTTCTCGAAGATCCCCGGCTTCATCGCGCCGACGCTCGGCGAGTGTTTCAAGCGCGGCGTCAAACCGATGGCCACGGCGGTCCTGCCTGCGCTGTTCTTCCGCTTCCTCGACCGCTGGCAGCGCGGCTCGCTGCCATACGCGTACCAGGACGGCGTCATGGACGAGCGCGCCGCCCGCGCATACTTCGCGTCGACGGACCCGCTCGCGGCTTTCTGCGCCGAGCGACTGCTGTGGGGCAGCATGGCTGCAAGCGCGCAGCTCGAGGACACCGTGCGCACGGCGCTCGACCGCGTCGACGCATGGCTCGCCAAACGCGGCAAATGAGGGGGCAAGTGAGGCGGCAAGTGAGGTGACACGACGGGCGGCACATGCTGCCGCCCTCTCAGGTCTAGCGCCCATTGGCGCATCGCGCCCCGCGCGGCTAAAGTAGCGCATTCTCAACGACGCGATCCCCGCCCATGTATCTCGGCATCGACCTCGGCACGTCCGAAGTGAAAGTGCTGCTGCTCGCCTCCAACTCACGCGTGGTCGGCACGGCGGGAACGCCCTTCACCGTCTCCCGTCCGCATCCGCGCTGGGCCGAACAGAATCCCGCCGACTGGTGGAGCGGCACGCGCGCCGCGATCGCCGCATTGCGCCGCGCCCACCCCGCCGAGTTCGCGCAGATTCGCGGCATCGGCCTGTCGGGGCAGATGCATGGCGCGGTGTTGCTCGATTCCGAAGACCGCGTATTGCGTGCGGCGATCCTCTGGAACGACATGCGCAGCGTCGACGAATGCGCCGAGCTGACCGAACGCGCGCCCGATCTGCACAAGATCGCCGGCAACCTCGCAATGCCCGGCTTCACGGCGCCGAAGCTGCTGTGGGTCGCACGCCACGAACCCG
The DNA here is from genome assembly GCA_035308085.1 of Trinickia sp. Classification (GTDB taxonomy): domain Bacteria; phylum Pseudomonadota; class Gammaproteobacteria; order Burkholderiales; family Burkholderiaceae; genus Trinickia_A. Next base: position 1,175 of record DATGHJ010000536.1, read on the forward strand.
AATTGTTCCGGCGGACCGCCTGCGTCCTGCTGCCCAAGGATTACCTGCGGCTGCAACTGACGGGCGGCAAAGTCTCCGATCCGTCCGACGCGGCGGGCACGCTATGGCTCGACGTCGCGCGCCGCGATTGGTCCGACGCGCTGCTCGCCGCCTGTGGCATGAGCCGTTCGCAGATGCCGCGTCTGGCCGAAGGCAGCGAGCCGTCCGGCATGTTGCGCGCCGAACTCGCGCGCGAGTGGGGCTTGAGCGGCGAAGTGGTGGTCGCCGCGGGCGGCGGCGACAACGCAACGAGCGCGATCGGCATCGGTGCGACGCAGCCGGGCGACGGGTTTGTGTCGCTCGGCACGTCGGGGGTGCTGTGCGTCGTCGGCGACCGCTTCCGGCCGAATCCGGCGTCCGCCGTCCATGCGTTTTGCCACGCGATTCCGGACCGCTGGCATCAGATGAGCGTGGTGCTGTCGGCGGCGAGCTGCCTGCGCTGGGTCTGCAAGCTGACCGGCACCGACGAGCCGACGCTGCTCGCCGAAGTCGAAGCGCTCGACGGCAGCGCGCTTTCGGGCGCCCCGCTGTTCCTGCCGTACCTCTCCGGCGAGCGCACGCCGCACAACGACCCCTACGCGCAAGGCGTTTTCTTCGGCATGACGCACGCGACCGACCGTGCGCTGCTCGGCTACTCGGTGCTCGAGGGCGTGACGCTCGCGCTCGCCGACGGCCTCGACGCGCTCGCTGCGGCCGGCACCGAAGTGAGCGCGCTATCGATGATCGGCGGCGGCGCGCGCAGCGCGTATTGGGCGCAATTGCTCGCCGACGCGCTCGCGACGAAAACCCGCAAGCACGGCGGCGGCGAAACGGGCGCCGCGCTCGGCGCCGCGCGCCTGGGCTGGCTCGCCGCGGGTGGCGACCCGGCGCAGGTGCTCGCCAAGCCGCCGGTCCAGGCCGAGTTCGCACCGAATGCCGAACGTCACGCGCAATTGCGCGAGCGGCTGACCGCCTACCGCGAGCTGTACCGCCATGTGCAGCCGCTTTTCGAGCCCTCTCGCAAGCGGCTCGCATAACCTCTCTCACTCCGGCGGCATCGTGCCCAAATCCAACGAAAAACTCGATCTCGCGACACGCGCGGCGTGGCTCTACTACGTCGCCGGCAACACCCAGAACGAGATCGCCGAAAAGCTCCAAGTGTCGCGTCCGGTCGCGCAGCGGCTCGTCGCGTTCGCGGTCGAGAAGAACTTGATCCGCGTGCGCGTCGACCACCAGCTCGCCGATTGCCTCGCGCTCGCCGAGCAGTTGTCGGCGCGCTATGGCTTGTCGATGTGCGAGGTCGTGCCGATCGACGACGACAGCCCCGAAGCCATCGACCGCAAGCTCGCGGTGGCGGGCGCGCAGGTGATGGAACGCTACCTGATCGAAGAGAAGCCGATGGTGATCGCAATCGGCAGCGGCCGGACGCTGAAGGCGGCGGTCGATCAGATCGCGCAACTCGAGCGCCCGCAGCACAGGCTGGTGTCGATGGTCGGCGCGATTGCACAGGATGGTTCGTCGAATCGCTACGACGTCGCGCTGCATATCTCCGAGAAAACCGGCGGCAAGCATTTTCTGCTGCCCGCACCGTTGATCGCGGACGACGAAACGGAGCGCGCGCAGTGGTGCAACCATCGCTTGTATCGGATCGTCGAGGCGCTCTCCGGAGAAGCGGATGTCGCGTTCGTGGGGATCGGGAATATTGGGCCGCGCTGTCCGCTGCACGAGGACGGCTTTATCACCACTGGCGAGCTGAACGAGCTGATGGAGCTGGGCGCGGTGGCGGAGATGCTCGGGCTGCCGATCGACGAGCAAGGCAAGCGCATCGAATCGCCGACAGGGCGGCGCGTGACCAGCGTCCCGCTAGATTCGCCGCCAAAACGGCCGACGATCGGGTTTGCCGGCGGCGAGAGGAAGCGCGGCGCGGTGATGGCGGCGCTCAAGGGCGGGTGGTTGTCGGGTCTGGTGACCGATGAGGTTTGTGCGCGGGCAGCGCTGGAGGGGGAGATAGACGTCCGCGTGAGCGGAAAGGCCAGGAGTCGCGAATAGCCTGCATGC
>DATGHJ010000537.1:0-7994 GCA_035308085.1 Trinickia sp.
GATCGAGAACGGATTCTTCACCTTCAACGGGCCGGTCGCCAACCCGGGCATCAACATCCTCGCAATGCGCCGCAATCAAGAGGTCGAGGCTGGCGTGCAGGTGACGGGGACGATCCAGTCGCCGGTCGCCAAGCTCGTCTCCGAGCCGAACGTGCCGGATAACGAGAAGCTCTCATGGCTGCTGTTCGGCCACGGCACGGACCAGGGCAACAACCTCGGTCAGCAGAGCACGATGACTACCGCGCTCGCGCTGCTCGGCAGCGCGACCGGCAAGCGCGTCGCGCAGACGTTCGGGGTCGATGAGTTCACGGTTGGCCGCAGCGAGGTGGGGCTGACCGATCCGCAAGTGGTGATGGTGTCGAAGGCAATCAACGAGTGGCTCGTGCTCGGCTACGAGCAGGGGCTGCAAGCGTCGGACAACGCGTTCAAGGCGACGCTGAACCTGACGCGCTTCTGGTCGGTCTCGCTGTATGGGGGAACGTTCCAGGGGATGGATCTGAACTTTACAAGGCGCTTCGACAGTCTCTTCGGGGGACAGTGAGGCTTGCGTTTTTTCGGGCACAAAAAAGCACGCCGGGTCACGGCGTGCTTTTTTTGCCCCGGCGGCCCGGAATCGACCGGCCGGCTTCCCGGCTCATCGCTGCTGCGAGCCGTGACGGCAAGCCGTAACGGCGAGCCTTACTTCACCCGCATCCCCGGCTTTGCACCGCTATGCGGCTCGAGCACGTAGAGACCCGGCTCGGCCTTCTCGTCCGCCGCCGATGCCGCGAGCACCATGCCCTCCGACAGCCCGAACTTCATCTTGCGCGGCGCGAGGTTCGCGACCATCACGGTCAGCTTGCCGACCAGATCTTCCGGCTTATACGCCGACTTGATGCCCGAGAACACGTTGCGCGTCTTTTCTTCGCCGACGTCGAGCGTCAACTGCAGCAGCTTGTCCGATCCCTCGACCGCCTTGCACTCGACGATCTTCGCGACGCGCAGGTCGATCTTCGCGAAGTCGTCGATCGAGATGATGTCGGATGGGTCGGCGCCGGCCTTGGCATCGGCTGCGCTCGACTCGCCGTTTGCGGCCGCTGCCTTGGCTTTGCGCTTCGCATCGGCAGGCGCCGCGGCCTGCGTCGCTTGCAACGAATCGCGGTTGGCGGCGAGCAGCGCCTCGAGCTGCTTCGGATCGACGCGGGTCATCAAGTGCTGGTAAGCGTTGATGCGGCGCTCGGCGGTGAGCGGCACGTTCGCGTCGGCCCATGCGAGCGGCTCGATGCCGAGGAACGCCTCGACGCCTTGCGCGAGCTTCGGCAGCACCGGCTTCAACGCGAGCGACAGCAGGCGGAACGCCTCGATGCTCACGCTGCAGGTTTCGTGCAGCGCGACCGCGTTGGCAGGGTCTTTCGCCTGATCCCACGGCTTGGCGGTATCGACGTACGCGTTGACCGCGTCCGCCAGTTCCATCGTCTGGCGCAACGCGCGGCCGTATTCGCGCGCCTCGTAGTGCGCGGCGATCTCGGCAATCGCGGCACGCAGCGTGCCGAGCAGCGGGTGGTGCATTGCGCTCGCCTGGACGCGGCCATCAAAGCGCTTGATCAGGAAGCCCGCGGCGCGGCTCGCGATGTTCACGTACTTGCCGACGAGGTCGCTGTTCACGCGCGCCTGGAAGTCCTCGAGGCTCAGGTCGATGTCTTCCATCGTGTTGTTGAGCTTCGCCGCGAAGTAGTAGCGCAACCACTCGGGGTTCAAGCCCACGTCGACGAAGCTCTGCGCCGTGATGAAGGTGCCGCGCGACTTCGACATCTTCGCGCCGTCCACCGTCAAAAAGCCGTGCGCGAACACGTTGGTCGGTGTGCGATGGCCGGAGAACTCGAGCATCGCGGGCCAGAACAGCGTGTGGAAGTACAGGATGTCTTTGCCGATGAAGTGATACTGCTCGGCTGTCGAGCCTGGCTTGATCCACGCGTTGAAATCGAGGCCGACGCGATCGGCGAGGTTCTTGAAGCTCGCGTAGTAGCCGACCGGCGCGTCGAGCCATACGTAGAAGTACTTGCCGGGCGCGCCGGGAATTTCGAAGCCGAAGTACGGCGCGTCGCGCGAAATGTCCCAGTCGGCGAGCTTCGCTTCACCCGCGTCTCCTAGCCATTCGCGCATCTTGTTGGTCGCTTCCGGCTGCGCGAGGCCGCCCACCCAGCCGCGCAGGAAGTTCTCGCAGCGCGGGTCCGAGAGGCGGAAGAAGTAGTGTGTCGACGTCTTGCGCACGGGCGTCGCGCCCGACACCACGGAATACGGGTTCACCAGCTCGGTCGGCTGGTAGGTCGAGCCGCACACTTCGCAGTTGTCGCCGTATTGATCCTTCGCTCCGCACTTCGGGCACTCGCCCTTGATGAAGCGGTCCGGCAGGAACATTTCCTTGACGGGGTCGTACGCCTGCTCGATCTCGCGCGCGTCGATCAGCCCGGCCGCCTTGAGCGCACCGTAGATCTCCTCGGACAGCACGCGGTTTTCCTCGGAATCGGTCGTGTAGTAGTTGTCGAACGAAATACCGAAGCTGTCGAAATCGCGCTTGTGCTCGTTCCAGACGCGGTCGATCAGCGCCTTCGGCGTGATGCCCTCGCTTTCGGCGCGCAGCATGATCGGCGTGCCGTGCGTGTCGTCGGCGCCGACGTAGTAGACCTCGTGACCATGCATTCGCAGCGCGCGCACCCAGATGTCCGTCTGGATGTACTCGACCAGGTGGCCGATGTGAATCTGTCCGTTCGCGTACGGCAGGGCGGACGTGACGAGGATCTGGCGGCGGCCCGTGGTGCTCGAGGCCGCGCCGGCTTGCGCGTTGGAATCGGTGGAGGCAGCTGTCATGGGGATTTCGTAGGACTGCGGGAGAAAAGAGTATTCGATTCTAGCAGGCGCGCCGTCCCCGGACGCGGGGCGGGTAGGCGACAGCGGCGGGGTGCTTCAGTTGGAAGCGATGCCGGACGCCGAGATTCGCGCGGGCCTGCGACGGCCCGCCCGCATCGACGCCGGTCGCGCCGATCACGCCCTGTGCGGCGCCGGGCTTACGACCCAAGAGGCAAAGCGAAGGCGCCGGCCAAGAGGGCACGGCTTTATTGAGAATGATTCTTATTGGCCGCGCGGGGGAGATTATCCGCTGGCGGTAGAGAACTGGTCGACAAAAAAACCGGGGCTATGGCCCCGGAGCAACAACGACAAGAGGAGAATGGTGACGCGGCTGCGTCTGCAGTCGCGTACCGTATAAGAAGACAGCGATTCTCGCGCCGAGTTCGAAATATTTTTGATTTGTTTACCGCCAGATTTCTGACGGCTTGCCGGACGGGGCTCCGAGCGAGGTTTACGACGCCCGGCTGCAAGTTGCGCGGGCGCTTCGAAACGATTCGCGTCAAACCCTTTTATTGGTAATGCGGCGTCTGGCCGTGCTGCGCCGTGGCGCGCAGATAGATCTCGACGCGGCGGTTTTGCGCGCGGCCGGCATCGGTGTTGTTGTCGGCGATCGGGTTCGACGGGCCCATGCCCTGCGCCGTCAGGCGCGCCGGCTGGACGCCGCGCTGATTCAGGAAGGTCACGACGCTCTGCGCGCGGTTTTGCGACAGGGTCATGTTGTATTGCTGGCTGCCGGTGCTGTCCGTATAGCCGATCACTTGCGCGATCAGCTCGGGATTTTGCTGCAGCGTTTGCGCGACGGTGTCGAGCACTGGCGAGAACGACGGCATGATCGCGTAGCTATCGGTCGCGAACGAGATCGAGCTCGGGATGTTGACCTTGAGCGAGCCGTCCGGCTGCTCGGTGACCTGCGCGCCGGTGCCCTTGGTGGCGCCCGTGAGCTTGTTGTGGATCGCCGTCCAGTTGTAGCCGACGATGCCGCCAGCCGCCGCGCCGGCTGCCGCGCCGATCGCCGCGCCCTTGCCACCGCCGAAGATCGCGCCGAGCCCAGCGCCCACGGCCGCGCCGGTGCCCGTGCCGACAGCCGTATTGGTGCCTTGCTGCGTGGCGCAGCCACCGAGCAGTGCGCCGGCTACGGCGAAGACGGTGAGGCGGGTCATGATTTTAGCGTTCATATGGGATTCCTCTTCAGTAACGTGTTGGACGGCGGAGTAGACCGTCCTGGCTGGCCCATGCCGGGCGCTTTTCTCGAAGACGACAAGCACCCGGATGATAAAGGGTCTTCCGGCGGCGCCGTGCGCGAGCCACTACAATGATGCATGGCGCGGCAGCGATGCGGCCCTATAGCTTGCAGCCGGCGAAGGTTGCCCGGCAAGTTGATTTTTGGCAATGGCAAGCAACAGAATCTTTCAATTTCTCAAGTTTGCAGGCAAGCGTTTCGGACTCGTCAGGCCGGACGCCCGAGAGCCGCAGACAAATCCCCTCGGAGTTTCGATGAGCATTGATCGGGCATTGGTCGACGCCGCCCTGGCGGCCGTCATTGACCCCAACACGGGCCGCCCGTTCGCGGCGGACAAAGGCGTGCGCAACGTCACGATCGACGGCGCGACCCTCAGCGCCGACATCGTGCTCGGCTATCCGGCGGTTAGCCAATACGGCGCCGTGCGCACGCTCGTGGAGGATGCGCTGAAGCAGGTGCCGGGCGTCGGGCAGGCGCGCGTGGCCGTCTCGCAATCGATCGTCGCTCACACCGTGCAGCGTGGCGTGAAACTGTTGCCGAACGTGAAGAACATCGTCGCGGTCGCATCGGGCAAGGGCGGTGTCGGCAAGAGCACGACGGCCGTCAACCTGGCGCTCGCGCTCGCCGCCGAGGGCGCGCGAGTCGGCATTCTCGATGCCGACATCTATGGGCCCTCGCTGCCGATGATGCTCGGCATCACGGGGCGCCCCGAGTCACCGGACGGCCAGTCGATGAATCCGCTCACCGGCCACGGCGTGCAGGCGAATTCGATCGGCTTTTTAATCGAGCAGGACAACCCGATGGTCTGGCGCGGCCCGATGGCGACTTCCGCGCTCGAGCAACTGCTGCGGCAGACCAACTGGACGGATCTCGACTACCTGATCGTCGACATGCCGCCGGGCACCGGCGACATCCAGTTGACGCTCTCGCAGCGCGTGCCGGTGACGGGCGCGGTGATCGTCACGACCCCGCAGGACATCGCGCTGCTCGACGCGAAAAAGGGCCTCAAGATGTTCGAGAAAGTCGGGATTCCGATTTTGGGCATCGTCGAGAACATGAGCATCCATATCTGCTCGAACTGCGGCCACGAAGAACACATCTTCGGCGCGGGCGGCGGCGAGCGCATGGCGAAGGAATACGGCGTCGAGGTGCTCGGCAGCCTGCCGCTCGATATCGCGATTCGCGAGCAGGCAGACGGCGGGAATCCTACGGTCGTTTCGGATCCGCACGGGCGCGTCGCCGAGATCTACCGCTCGATCGCGCGCAGGATGGCGATCCACATCGCCGAGCGTGCTCGCGACATGACGTCGAAATTTCCCACCATCGTGGTTCAAAACACCTGACAGACTTATTTCGGCAGCGGATTCGCCGTGTTTTTCGCACGGCGGGTCGCGGTATCATGTCGGCTTCGCAAGGTCTGGCGTGGCGGTCGCAGGGGCGGCCGCCGCCCGGCAAGAGGATCGAATGAAACAACGAATCGACGGGCGGGCGGTGCATCGCTTCATCGTCGTGGCTGCCGCCAGCCTGCTCGGCCTATCGCTCGCCGGCTGCGCCGGCTTTTTTGGCCCCCACGAAAAACGCGCCGACGCGCAACTGGTGCCGACCATGGGCAGCGCGACGCGCGGCACGGTCACGTTCATCGAGCGCTCGGACGGCGTGCAGGTGACCTACAACCTGTCCGGCCTGCCGGCGAACAGCGACCACGCGCTGCAAATCCACGAACGCGGCGACTGCAACGCAGCTGACGGTTCGAGCGCCGGCCGGATCTTTGCGCCCGCCGCGGACGAGTTGAAGTCGGGCGCGCGCGTGGAGGGCGACCTCGGCAACATCCACGCGGACGCGAACGGCGGGGCGACGGGCTTCATCGTGGCGCCGGACGTCTCGCTCGACGGCGTGCGTTCGATCCTTTCGCGTTCCGTCTTGATCCTTCGCGATCCCAGCGATCCGTACGCATTCCCCGCGCACGGAGCCGGCCCCGCGCTCGCCTGCGGGGTGATCCGGCAATGAGCCGGCTGTCATTCCAGGCTCGCGGCTTCAGCCGGCTGCCGGGCCGGACGGCCGCGACAAGCGCGGCGATGCGCTTTCACGGCAGCACCTTCGCGATCGCGTAAAATAGCGGCCTTTCGTCGTCCCGCCGGCCGCTGGCGCAACTTCAGCCGCGCACGCCGCCTTTCGAACCTTTTCTCGTCACGCAGCGTTCTTCAGGTCCATTCATGGCCATCAAATCTGATAAATGGATTCGGCGCATGGCCGAACAGCACAAGATGATCGAGCCGTTCGTGCGCGATCAGGTCCGCGCATCCGAAGACGGCCGCAAGATCGTCAGCTACGGCACGTCGAGCTACGGCTACGACATTCGCTGCGCCGACGAATTCAAGATCTTCACGAACATCAACTCGACGATCGTCGATCCGAAGAATTTTGACGAGAAGTCGTTTGTCGATTTCAAGGGCGACGTCTGCATCATTCCGCCGAATTCGTTCGCGCTCGCGCGCACAGTCGAATACTTCCGCATCCCGCGCAACGTGCTTACCGTGTGCCTCGGCAAATCGACTTACGCGCGCTGCGGGATCATCGTGAACGTCACGCCGTTCGAACCCGAGTGGGAAGGTTACGTCACGCTCGAATTCTCGAATACGACACCTTTGCCTGCGAAAATCTACGCGAATGAGGGCGTAGCTCAAGTGCTCTTCTTCGAAAGCGACGAAGTGTGCGAAGTGTCGTACGCGGATCGCGGCGGTAAATACCAGGGGCAGCACGGCGTCACGCTGCCCAAAACGTAACGGGCCCACCGTCTTGTGAAAAGCCCCCACGCGCACTGCGTTCGCTGCCCCCCGAGGGGGCGGTCAGTGCGCTTGGGGCGGCCCGGCGCACACTGACGTTGCACCGGCTATCGGGCGACCGCTGTGCAAAGGGTGGAGCACCCCGGGCCAGCGGTCCTTGTTATTGGAGATTCGCCCCATGAAGTTTCGTTTTCCTGTCGTCATCATCGACGAAGACTTTCGCTCCGAGAACATCTCGGGCTCAGGCATCCGGGCGCTGGCCGAAGCGATCGAGAAGGAAGGCGTGGAAGTGGTCGGTCTCACGAGCTACGGCGACCTGACTTCGTTTGCGCAGCAGTCGAGCCGGGCGTCGTGCTTCATCCTGTCGCTCGACGACGACGAGCTGATGCTCGGCGAAGTCGGCCCCGATGGTGAGCTGCCCGAACTCGCGACCGCGATCATCGACCTGCGCGCATTCGTCACTGAAGTGCGCCGCCGCAACGGCGACATCCCGATCTTCCTGTACGGCGAGACGCGCACCTCGCGCCACCTGCCGAACGACATCCTGCGCGAGCTGCACGGCTTCATCCACATGTTCGAGGACACGCCGGAGTTCGTCGCGCGCCATATCATCCGCGAGACCAAGGTGTATCTCGATGCGCTTGCGCCGCCGTTCTTCAAGGAACTCGTCAAGTACGCGGACGAAGGCTCGTACTCGTGGCACTGCCCGGGCCACTCGGGCGGCGTCGCGTTCCTGAAGAACCCGCTCGGCCAGATGTTCCACCAGTTCTTCGGCGAGAACATGCTGCGCGCCGACGTCTGCAACGCGGTCGACGAGCTCGGCCAGTTGCTCGACCACACCGGGCCGGTGGCCGCCTCAGAGCGCAACGCTGCGCGAATATTTAACGCGGACCATTGCTTCTTCGTCACCAACGGCACCTCGACCTCGAACAAGATGGTGTGGCACTCCACGGTCGCCCCGGGTGACATCGTGGTGGTGGACCGCAACTGCCACAAGTCCATCCTGCACTCGATCATCATGACCGGCGCGATTCCCGTGTTCCTGATGCCGACGCGCAACCATCTCGGCATCATCGGCCCGATTC
>DATGHJ010000538.1:0-2952 GCA_035308085.1 Trinickia sp.
GAGGCGCTTGAGCGACAGGCCGATCACGAGCCACAGCACGATCGACGGCGTGAACACCGACACTACGAGCACCGTCAGATGGCGGTACCAATCGGCCCAGATCGCGGATTCGCGGTACGCGCACGACACAAAGACGGGATACGAGCCGACGCGCCGGTACGCGATGATCTCGGCGCCGCCGTTCTTGCCGTTCGCACGCGTGTGCAGGACGCCGTCGCGGTTGCCGGAGGCGAGCGCCGCCGCGAGCGCCGAGCGGGGCGCCGCGAGCGACCACTGCGTGAGCGGCAGCGGCGGGTACGACGCGAGCACGGCGCCGTCTTGACGCAAGAGCATCATCGTCACCGCGTCGCCTTCGCTGCCCAACAACTCGCGGTAGAACGCGCCGAAATACGACTCGCGCAGCGCGACCGACACCAGCCCGGCGAACGACCCGTCCTCGTTGCGCCGCGCGATGCCCGTGTTGAACACGGTCTCGCCCGCGCCGACGCGCCCGATCATCACTTTCGACACGTTCTCGATCACCTTGCCGTCGCGGATCCCGGTGAAATCGTCGCGATCGGCGATCGACGCGTGCGGCGCCGGGTAATAGCGGCTGTTCGCGAGCAGCATGCCGTCGGGGCCGAAGATCGACACCGAAGCGACTTGCGGATAGCCGCCGCCGATCGTCTTGAGCTTCTCGTGGATCGTGGCTTCCTGATCGCGCACTTGCTCGTTGTCGAGCCCGCGCACGAGGTCGTCGATGCGCGCGTCGAGCGTTTCGTTGAGGTCGAACACCTTGAGCGCGTGCTCCTCGCCGATGCGCGCGGTGCGCAGCGTGATGTCGGTCGCTTCGGCGACGCGCGCGCGGAAACTGGCGTAGGCCGACGCGGCCACATACACGCACGGCAGCACGATCGCGGCGATCAGAAGCGCGATCAGCGTGAAGCGCCGCACGGCGAAGTCGGGTTCGGGGACGGCCGGATACGGCGATTCCTCTTGCCAATTCGGGACGCCTTGGCTCGTGCGAGGATCGTCGGGCCGGTGGGACATCATCGTCGGAATCGTATGAACGATAGGAAAGCTGTGCGTGTCATCATAAACGACTTGGATCGGCCGCCGCGGCCAGTCCCGGAAGCGGACGGCGCCCGCCAATCGAGCCTGTTCTCCAGCGTGGCCGGCCGCGCACGCAAACAGCGACGAATTCGGAAGCGCAAACGTACACAAAAGAATACTTCACGCATTTTTCAGATGAATATGTATGAAGTGTTCCGCGTAAGCAGGAAAGCGATATTATTTTTGTTTGATCGCCGGAAATTTGGCGAGTTGCTTTTCGAACGGTTTCCTCCGAAAATCCCGCATCACTTCTATGACATAGGCGCCCGCGAAGTCCGGGCGCCACCAGATGCGCGAACTTCGCGCATTGCGCACGCGATCCTCGCCCCAGGACTGGGCCCGGCCAATCCGCACGCGCGCCGCCTATTGCGTCGCAGCCTGTTGACGTCCTTGCTCCGCTAAAGAACAGACACGAGCCGCCGTTAACGCGACATAGAAAACTCCGTTTACCTGTCACGCTGCCATGCCTCTGCCGATTGTGATCGCCGACGATTCCCTGCTTGCCCGCAAGGTTCTTACGAAATCCTTGCCGGCCGACTGGGATGTCGAAATCGAATATGCGTCGAACGGCCGCGAAGCGCTCGCGCTGTATCGCGCCGGCAAGGCTTCGGTGATGTTTCTCGACCTGACGATGCCCGACATGACGGGCTACCAGGTACTCGAAGCGCTCCAGCACGAGGACCTGAACACGTTCGTGATCGTCGTCTCGGCGGACATCCAGCCGCTGGCTCAGGAACGCGTACGCGCCCTCGGCGCCGCCGCGTTCGTCGCCAAGCCCGTGGCCCCCGAGGCCCTCGTGCCGATCCTCAAGGAGTACGGGTTGTATGCCTGAGAACGTCTTCACCGAAGAACAGCGCGACGCGTTGCAGGAGATCGCCAACCTGGCGATGGGCCAGGCGGCGACTCGTCTTGCCCGCCTGCTCGATACGTTCATCGAGCTGTCGGTGCCGCGCATGCGCGTGGTCGAGGTGAGCGACGCGGCTCAGGCATTGCGCGACATGACGGGCATCGACGAAACCGTGACGGCCGTGCGCCAGGGCTTTCGCTCCGATATCAAGGGTGAGGCGCTCGTGATCTGCCGCAGCAGCGGCGTCGGGCAGCTGTGCTCGTTCGTCAACGATCCCTACATCGAATCTTCGTATGAAACGGTCAGCCAGAAAGAGCTGATGCTCGACGTCGCCAACGTGCTCACGGGCGCATGCGTATCGAGCATTCTCGACCAGCTCGATCGCACACCGATTTTTTCTCCGCCGGGCCTGCTTGGCGAAAAAATTTCGCTCGACGACGTGTTCCAGGCCGACGTGCTCGCATGGAAGGTCGCGCTCCTGCTCGAAGTGAACTTCGCGCTCGAGGACCAGAGCTTCCGAGCCCACCTCGTCATGCTGATGACCGAAGACTCGATTCGCCGCGTGAACGATGCGCTTGACGCGCTGCTTTCCAGCTTATGAATGCCCCTACCGAGCTCTCTCTTTCCGACCTCGTGATCGAGCGAGTCGGATTCGGCATCTTCGTCGTCGATCGCGATTTCAACGTGCTGATGTGGAACCGGTTCATGCAGGACCACAGCGGCCGGGCCGCCGCCGATGTGGTCGGCAAATCGATCTTCGACAATTTTCCGGAACTGCCGCGCGTATGGTTCACGCGCAAGCTCGAAAGCGTGTTCCAGCTCGGCAGTTTCGCGTTCAGTTCGTGGGAGCAGCGGCCGTACCTGTTCAAGTTCGAGCATGACCGGCCGATCACGGGCGGCGTCGACTTCATGCAGCAAGACTGCACGTTCATGCCGCTCATGCGCGGGCGCGATGTGGTGGCAGTCTGCGTGACGATTTTAGACGTGACCAACGTCAGCGTGATGCAGCGCGA
>DATGHJ010000539.1:0-6944 GCA_035308085.1 Trinickia sp.
CTTCAGGCCGACGACGAACTCGTGCTCGGCCATGTCCTTCTTCTGATACGCGAGGTAGAGGTCCTCGAGCGGCATCTCGCGCTCGATCTCGCCGCCGCGCACGATCACGCGCGCGCCGAGCGCGATCAGGCCCGGCATCGAGTCGCCGATCGGCGAGCCGTTCGCGACGTTGCCGCCGAGCGTGCCCGCGTTGCGGATCGGCAGCGACGCGAAGCGCTTCCACATCTCAGTCAGCTCGGGGTAGTGCTTTGCCAGTTCGGCGTACGCGCGCTCGACCGTCACGCCGGCGCCGATCTCGATCCAATCCGCCGACGTTTCCATCTTTTGCAGCGCCTCGACCTGGCCGACATAGACAATGTCGCCGAGCTCGCGCATCTGCTTCGTCACCCACAGGCCGATATCGGTGCTGCCCGCGAGAATCCGCGTGGCAGGCTTCGCTTGCTTGATCCGCGCGAGTTCGGCAACGGTGCGCGGCGCGTCGAACGCTTGGGCCCCATGCTCGTAGTGAAACGTCTCGCCGCGCTGCAGGCTCGCGAGCTTTTGCGCGAGCGCGTTGACGTCGACGGGCGCTTTCGGCCGCGCGTCGAACATCCGCACCGCCGCGTCGACGATCGGACGGTAGCCCGTGCAGCGGCACAGGTTGCCGGTCAGCGCGTCGTTGATTTCCTGGCGCGACGGGACCGTTTTGCCGGCGCAGCTCGTCTCGCACGTCTCATGACCGTGCTTTTCGTAGAGCGACCACATCGACATCACGAAGCCCGGCGTGCAGAAGCCGCACTGCGAGCCGTGGCATTCCACCATCGCTTCCTGCACCGGGTGCAGCGAGCCATCCGGCTGGCGCAGGTCTTCGACGGTGAAAAGCGCGCGGCCGTCGAGCGTCGGCAGGAACTGGATGCACGCGTTGACCGCCTTGAAGCTCATGCCGCCCGCCTCGTTGCGCTCGCCGACGACCACCGTGCATGCGCCGCAGTCGCCTTCCGCGCAGCCTTCCTTGGTGCCGGTGCAGTGCGCGTCTTCGCGCAGGTATTGCAGGACGGTGCGGGTGACGGGTGCGTCGCTGACTTCGCGGATCGCGTTGCGATGGTAGAAGCGGATTGGCTGGCTCATGTCTCGTATCTCGTTTTGACGTGTTCAGTCGGGGGCTAAAACACGGCGTTGCAGTAACGGTTCGAACGCTATCACCGACAATTCCCATAACCCATAGGTACCGACACATGCACGACATATTCTTGAATCCATATGTCGCTCGCCTTCGACATCATTTTGTCAGATCAAAAAACGGCCGAATCACGACGAATTCAATCGTTCTGTTGATATAGCGACATTCCCCGCATGGCTATCAGCTGATCGTAGCGATCGCCAGTGACGATGGTGGCGTCTTTTCCGCCTCTATCGCTTCCGACACCGTTTTTTCTGTACTAAAAGGATAATTTTTCGATTCACGCAGAAACCGGTTCCATGGGAGAATTGCGACTTCTTGCCGTTTTCAAGTCTCGTTTTCCCTCATGCCCGCCGATTCCGCTGCGTCTCGCAACGACTTTGCGACGACCCTGAAGATCATTCCGGTCGTTTTCTTCACGTTTCTTTGCTATTTGACGATCGGCGCGCCGCTCGCCGTGCTGCCCGGCTTCGTGCACACGGACCTTGGCTTCAGCGCGGTGCTCGCGGGCGCGGCGATCAGCATGCAGTACTTCGCGACGCTCGCCTCGCGGCCGCTCGCGGGCCGCTCGGCCGATACGCTCGGGCCGAAGCGGACGGTGTCGGTCGGTCTGATTGGCTGCGGCGCGAGCGGCGTGCTCTTGCTCGTCGCGGTGCTGTGCAAGGACTGGCCTTTCGTGAGCCTCGCGATCCTGGTGGTGAGCCGCCTCGTGCTGGGCTTCGGCGAAAGCCTGTGCGGAACCGGGGCGATCTTGTGGGGGATCGGGCGCGTCGGCACCTCGCACAACGCGAAAGTGATTTCGTGGAACGGCATCGCCAACTACGGCGCGCTCGCGATCGGCGCGCCGCTCGGCGTCGCGCTGTCGCATGCGTTCGGGCCCGTGACGCTCGGCGTCTTCATCTTCGGACTTGCCGCCATCGGCTACGCCCTGGCGCAGAGAATCGCCCCGGTGCCGCTCGTGCACGGCGAGCGCATGTCATATGCGAGCGTGTTCACGCGCGTGCTCCCGCACGGCATCGGGCTCGCGCTCGGCTCGGCCGGCTTCGGCTCGATCGCGACGTTCATCACGCTCTTCTATGCGGCGCGGCATTGGCCGAACGCAGCGCTGTCGCTCACGGTGTTCGGCACGATGTTCGTCGGCGCGCGCCTCTTGTTCGCGAATACGATCAAGACCTACGGCGGTTTTCGCGTGGCGATCGTGTCGTTCTGCTTCGAATGCGCGGGCCTCTTGATGTTGTGGCTAGCGCCGCTGCCGCACGTCGCGCTGGCGGGCGCCGCGCTGACCGGCTTCGGCTTCGCGCTCGTGTTCCCGGCGCTCGGCGTCGAGGCAGTCGGCCTCGTGCCGCCGGCAAGCCGCGGCGCGGCGCTGTCGGCGTACTCGGTGTTTCTTGATCTGTCGCTCGGGATTACCGGGCCGCTCGCGGGCTATGTCGCGGGCGAGTTCGGGTATGAGTCGGTGTTCCTGTTCGCGGCCATTGCCGCGGCGGCGGCGGTGGCGCTGTCGACGAGCCTCTATCTGCGCAACGCGCGCGTGCCGAATGCGCCTGCGGCGCTGTGAGGATTACGCCGCGCCATAGTGAATGGCGAGCCAGATAGTCGGTATGTACTCGTCGGTCCATTCGACCCGATGGCGGCAATTGGCGGGAATATCGACGAAATCGCCGGCATGCAGCACGCGTTCCTTAGGCTCCCCCTCCAGCAACAAGCCAGCCGAGCCCGCGAGCACGACCACCCACTCGCCCTGCGGCTGGCAATACCAGAATCCCGGCGGGCTGCACTGACCGCCCGAGACGATGCGCTCGATGCGCACGCCCGGCCGGCTCAGCAATTCCTCGAACGTTTCTTCGGCCGCCAGATCGACGGCCGACGGAAGCCCGACGAAGAGGTTGGTAAGCATGGTCGACTGCCCCTCCGGGCGTTCACGCTGCGCCGCTAGCGACGGCTAAGCCGCCACCCCGCGCCCATTGCCCGCCAGCGACCGCTCCAACGCCGCCACGCCCGCGGGCAAGTCCACGCGCACGCCGAGATCCACCATCGTGCGGCCGAACGCGTGCAGCGTCCTGAACAAGTTGTGCTCGCGGCACTGCTCGCCCATCTGCCCGATGCGCACGATCGGCAAGCCGAACGAGCCCGAGATCTCGACCTGATGCTGCCGCGAGATGTGTCCGCAGATATCCGCGGGGCTCAAGCCCTTCGGCACTTCGATGCCGACCACTGAATTCAGCCGGCACGGCTCGGGGGCGTATAGCTCGAGGCCGAGCGCCGAAATCCCGGCTTGCAGCGCGAGTGAGCATTTCAAGTGCCGCGCGAAACGCTTTTCGAGGGTCTCGGCGCAGACGAGCCGCAACGCCTCGTGCAGCGCCAGCACCCCCGACACCGGCGCCGTGTAGTGATAGCCCGCGTTGTGCCAGAAGTTCTCGGCGAGCGACGCATCGAGGCACCAGTGCGCGTTCGCATGGTCGCGGCCCTTCACGCGTTCCCACGCGGCGTCGGAAAACGCGATCAGCGAGACGCCCGGAATCGACGACAAGCCCTTCTGCCCGCCGGTAATCACGGCATCGATGCCCCAAGCGTCCATCTCGAGCGCCATCGTCGACAGCGTGCACACCGCATCGACGACCACGAGCGCGCCCGCCGCCTTCGCGAGCGCGGCAATTTCCTTGAGCTGATGGTTCCAGACGGTGTTCGACGTTTCGCCCTGCACGATCGTCACGATATCGGGCCGCTCTTGGCGCAAAGCAGCCTCGACGTCTTCCAGCCGCGCAACCGAGCGGTCCGCCACATCGAGCGTCGCGACGTGCGCGCCGGTACGGCGGGCCATCTCTGCCATCCGTTCGCTGAAGAAGCCGTTCTTGATCGACAGCACGCGCGTGCCGGGCCAGGCGAGATTCGAGATCGCCATCTCCATCGCGGCCGAGCCGGGACCCGCGACGCCCAGCACCCACTTCGAGCGGGTCTGGAACACGTAGCGCGCCATCTCCTTCACCTGGCCGATCACCTTGACCATCGTCGCGCCGAGATGGTTGATGACGATCGCGTTCGCCTTGGCGACGGCGGCCGGAATCGGCACGGGGCCGGCGCCCATCATCAACAACGGTTCTTCGGGGAGGATCTCGTCGAGCGAGACGACCTCGGGGCAAACGATGGGAGTGGACGGCGTAGACATGATCGATGAAGTGGGTTGTACGGATTCTGGTCTTGCGGTTCGAAGCGCCACGCCGGACCGAATGCATCGAGCGTCCGAAAAAAATCCGCAGCGGGTTTTCGATGATTCCCCCTTCTGCGCGATTGCGCAAGTCATTTGCCCGCTCGGGTTCCACTTCGCGGCACGTGGCGCAAACAAAAATAAGCTCGTGACTGAGGGGCAACCTATGGAACGCGCACGCAGCGAGCCGCGTGCGTTCTTCGCTTCGTTACAGGATCTTGTGCTTGTCGAGTTTCTCGCCGGTTTCCTGGTTGCACCGGGAGTGCAATCCCGTCGATCCGCGCGACGATCCTTGAACGAACCGATTAGATAATCAATTCGCCAATCATTCAGACGCTCTCCGCGACACAATTAAATTGAATCAGGCGTCCGGCAGATTAACTAAGCAGTCACATATTGAGGAAGACAGTTTGAAAGCAGACGTACGAGCAACGAAGGCAAATTCACCATCGAATTTGATATGCTCCATCGCGGCAAAGAGAGAGCGCCAGGCGGCACTGCGCAAGCGCCCGCCGCGCATGGCAGCCAGACGTACGCATCAGTACACCATTGATTCTTCTCGTCTTCTGGATTTCAGTCGAATTAAACGCCGGAGCCCGTATTCCTTCGATTTTTAAATTAGGCAGGGCGTAATTCGTATTCTGGTTTTGAGATAGTGTCAACGTTATTTTCTTACGTAGTTTGACCATTGACTAAATGTCGAATTGCTGCAGGAATAGAGCATCTCCTACATCTATGACTCGATCCAGACAGTCAAATAGCCAGACTATTTTATTCAAGCCATGAATCAAATCCAAGCCATGCGAGTTTTTGTCGGCGTTGCCGAAACGATGAGTTTTCGCCGTACCGCGCGTCAATTCGAAGTTTCGAATGCGTTTGTTACGCGCTGCATCGCAATGCTCGAATCGCACTTAAATACGCGGCTTATCAATAGAACGACCCGAAATCTTTCGCTGACCGAAGCGGGAATCCGCTACCTGGAGGGCTGCCGTTCGATGCTGGAGGAACTCGACCAGCTCGACGCCACGGTGGCGCGCGCCGAGCACGGCCCGAGCGGCACGTTGCGCATCGCCGTATCCGCGGCGCTGCCGCCGTTGTGGGTGACGCCGCTCGTCGGCGGTTTTCGCCGCCGCTATCCGTCGGTCAAGATCCGCCTGACGCTCGCAGAACAGCCGGCCGACCTCGCGAATGACAACTACGATGTCGCCATCGTGACGGCCTTCCGGGCGCAGAACGCCACGCTAGTCGAGCACGCGCTAGGTTTTCACGCGCTGGTTTCGTGCGCGTCGCCCGACTACCTCGCGCAGCATGGCGAACCGCATGCGCCCTGCGAGCTGTCAGCGCATGCGTTCGTCTCGCTGCCCGCCGGTCAGCACGAGCCGACCTGGCGTCTGATGGACCGCAACTCGCGCGTGCACGAAGTCAGCCTGCCGCCCGTCTACACCGTCAACAGCGCGCCGATGGTGCGTCTCGCGGCGCTTGCCGGCATGGGCATCGCGATCCTGCCGCTGCCGTTCGTAGCGGACGACTTCGCGCTCGGCGAGTTGAAGCACATCATGGAGGACTACGTAATCGACGCCCCCGAAGCCAAGGTGTCGATCGTCTATCCCGAGCGCCAATTCCTGCCCGCGAAAACGCGCAGCTTCATCGACTACACGCTCGAGCATTGCGGCAGCGGTGAGACAGTCGAACGAAGCCACGTGAATACAAGACGGATTCCCGTGACGCTCCATGACATGCCCGGCGTGCCGTCGTAACGGCGGCGCGCCGCCGATGACGGGAGGCACACCATGCGCGTGATCCATGGCGGGCTTCGGCACGAGGCTGCTGGCACGGCGGGTCGCCGAGCAACGTGGTGCGGGAAGCCCGAGGCCTCACACGCCGCACAAGCTGATCAACAGCTCCGCTTCGCGCTCGGCCACTTCGACCGGAAAGGACTTGGCGCCAACGTGCGCCAGGTAGCGCGCGCGGTGCTGTCCGTTGCGAAACGCGACCACGCCTTCGTGCTCGATGCCGAGCCAGCCCATGAGACCGCGCCGCTTGCGCCGGGTGATCGTCACATAGGGCATCTCGGGAATCCGCGCGTTGCCCGGATCGAGAAACTCGCGGATGCCCCTGATCTTGCCGGCATGCCAATCGTCGACGGATTTCAGCACGTAGTCCGTCTCGTCGCGGTTCGCGCATTGCAGCAGCTTGAACGCGTCGACCATCACGACCTGGTGGCGCGTGCCGTCGTCCACGAACACACGCTTCAAGCGGACGTGGTCATAGTGCGAATGAAAGGGCAACGGAACGATCCAGATGGGATCGGTGTCGGTGGCGGCTTCGCGATGGGGCTCGGGAGATAACATGGACGGGCACTCAAAAAGCCGCGCGCAACGCGCCAAAAAGCAGCGTTCGCTTAAAAATGGCGTTGCAGGCTAACAAGCCGTCGTGACGCTTTCATGACAGTGTACGTGAGCCTTTACTGACCGGGAGACCGACGTGAGCACACAGTACTCCACCGAACATTTCGGCGAGCACATACGCCTCGAAACGCAGGACGCCGTCGCCACGATCGTGCTGGACCGGCCCGATCGA